>CAVHZP010000030.1:0-12331 GCA_963640485.1 bacterium
GGGTAGGGGCTGTCAAATTTTTATGGCCGCTTTTGTTGGCGGTGTGCTATGATTAAGAAAATCGATTAAAAACGTTTCGGTTTAGTAATTAGTAGTCAGTGATCAGTGGTCAGGGTGGATTTACCTGCGCTTTCCGTATAACCGTTATCCGTGCATGCTTAGAATAGGGAAACACTGATTAAATCGCTTTTCATCTGACTTTCTGGCCCAATGGCGCAATACTTCGTCGGGATTTCCCTTTCATACTTCGGTATGCGCGGGAAATTCCTCCTCGTCTTGCACCATTGGGCTGCTCAGAAATTCAGATGGCGATTTAATCAGTGTTTCCCTAGCGGGAGATGGGGTGGTAAATGGTAACACGGAAGTGAGGAAGCAGCCAAATGCGTCCTGATCACTGACCACTAATTACTGACTACTAAACCACTACCGTTATTTTACACTTAATTATTGCAAAGGAGAAACACTATGATCGCCGGAGATATTGCTCATTTGGAAGAGTACAAGAATCAGCTGCCTGCTTTTATTTATGAATGTCTGAAAGAAGTGAAAGCTTTTGATTTCGCATCAGTGGCTGATGGGAAATACAAAATCTGTGGCTGTGATATGGGCGTGGAGTCGCCTATGTCTGAGCCAGCAGAGGATCGCAAACTAGAAGGCCACAAGAAATTTATCGATGTGCAGTATGAAATCGAAGGGGAAGAGGAGTGGCTCGGTGTAGAAAGCCGTTTCGAAGCCGGCGAGTGCATCGAGAGCCATCCCGAGAGAGATCTCTATTTCTATAAGGAAGGCCCTTACGGCGAAACGAAAATTTATTTCCGCGCCGGCCGCTTCGCCATCTTCTTCCCGGAGGATCTCCATCGTCCTCTCTGTGCAGGAAAGAACGGCCCCGCCCAGCTGCGCAAGGCGGTAGTGAAAGTGCCGGTGGAAAAAATATAAGCGTCAGAAAGAACGGAGTCAGCCGGGGGCGGGCTCCGTTTTTTATTGGAGGGGATAAGGCTAAAGTGTACATAGTGGCGTTGCTTCTAGCTGCTGGCTGCTGGCTTCTAGCCGGCTAGAGGAACATCTCGTCGAAGCGAAACGAGCGTCCCGCGTTTAAAGGAAGCAGGAAATGTTTGGCTGCCCGATAATTGCGTGGGCTATGAGAGCATAGCGCTTAGTGGTGAGTTTGTGGCACTAGCCGACTAGCAGCCAGCAGCTAGCAGCTAGGAGCAACATCGACATGTTTGCACCAGCCTGGGTCTCGTCCCTCTTTTGCAAGGAATACTTCTCACAAAAAATATCCTAAAAAGAAAACTATTTCTTTGACTTTAGGTCAATAATTTGTTATGATAGGATACATTCAAGTATTAGCGATTTTTATAGGAAACGCTGATTGAGTCGTCGGCGGGAATCGTGTGATTTCCGCCTCCTTGAAAAGCGTTTCCGATGTACTGGGGAGATGCAAAGCAGTACATGTAAGGGGGCAGAATATGAAATGTAAAAAGATGATGGCCGCTGTTTTGGCAGCGGGGCTGCTGCTTTCCGCGGGGCTCATGACCGGCGGATGCGGTTCTTCGAATCAGCAGGGCCAGCAGCAACAGGCAGTGAAGGTGACCACCTTCAAGCCATTCAAGTCTGATACGCCGATACAGAGAGAGTATACCGGCTCTATCATGGCTTTGCAGGAAGTACCGGTACGGGCCAAAGTATCCGGCACTGTCACAGAAAAATTCATCAAAGGTGGCGAGCACGTCACCGAAGGCCAGCCGCTTTTCCGCCTGGACACGAGAACCTACACCTCGAACCTGGCAGCCGCACAGGCACAGGTAGCCCAGTCCACGGCTACCTATGAAAATGCGAAACGCGATCTGGCTCGCTATGAAGAACTCATTGCCAATGGCGCGATTTCCCGTCAGGCTTATGACAGCCAGAAGGCAGCCACCGAAGCTTACGCCGCTGTCGTCGAAGCCGCTCGCAGCCAGGCCACCATTGCCGCTGACAATTTGTCGGATACCATCGTCACCGCGCCATTCACCGGCACACTTTCCATGGACGACGTGAATATCGGCACCTTCGCCACCGCAGGCACCACGCCGCTGGTTACGATTTCCAATGCAGACCCGCTGTATGTACAGTTCGACATGTCCGAATCGGAATATCTGTCTCTGGTGAAGAATAAGAATGGCATGGACACTCTGGGGGACGCACTGAAGATGCGTCTCGCCGATGGCTCCATTTATGGCGAAACCGGCAAGATCGTACAGATCAACCCAAGTCTCACCAGCGGTCAGCTGACCATGAAGGCAGCTTTTGAAAATCCGGACAATGTCCTGGTACCGGGCATGTATGCCACCATCGTTTCTGATGCAGAAGTGGCGAAGGGCAGCATCCTGGTGCCCACCAAAGCACTGGTACAGCTCTTGAACAAAGATATGCTTGACGTAGTCATCGATGGCAAAGTACAGCAGAAGGCCGTGAAGGTCGGCGCCACCTATGGCATCTACACCATCATCGAAAGCGGCATTGACGTGGACGATGTGATCATCGTAGAAGGCCAGAACAAAGTCACCGTCGGACAGGCTGTGGCTCCGGAAGAAACAAACCGTGAAGCCCTCGAAGAAGAAGCTGTGAAGAATGTTTCCGTACAGCACGGCACAGCTGATTCCAAGAAATAAGGAGGAGCTATGGCAAATTTCTTTATTAAACGCCCTATCTTTGCTATTGTATTGGCTCTCGTCATTACCATAGCCGGGGCTCTGTGCATCTTCACGCTGCCGATCGACCGCTACCCGAAGATCACGCCGCCGCAGGTATCGGTGCATGCCACCTACCCCGGCGCTGACTCCGAAGTCGTGGCGCAGACCGTGGCCGAAGTCATAGAGAAAAACGTAGTCGGCGTGGAAGGCTTTGACAATATGTCTTCCAGCTCGAACTCCAATGGTTCCTACTCCCTCTCCGTGCAGTTCCTCACCGGCACGGACTCCGATATGGCTACCATCCGCGTACAGAATGGCGTCACCGCCTCTGATGCGGCCCTTCCTGACACCGTAAGAAATATCGGCGTCACCACCAAGAAATCCTCCGGCGATATGGCGCTGGTAGTGGGGCTTATTTCCCCAAACAATACCTACGACGACGTATTCCTGAAGAACTACTTCAGCATGAACTACCTGGATGAATTGAAATCCATCAAAGGCGTAGGTAACGTACAGGAATTCGGTTCCGACTTCGCTATGCGTATCTGGATGAACCCGTCCAAGATGGCGCAGAATAAGATCACCGCCGGCGAAGTCATCGCGGCCGTGACCGCGCAGAACCAGCAGATCGCTGCCGGTAATATTTCCAGTGCGCCGGTCGATAAAAACGCAGCCTTCCAGTACATCGTCACCGCCAAAGGCCGTCTGGTGACGGAAGAAGAATTCGGAGACATCGTACTCCGCACCAATGATGACGGCTCCATGCTTCACCTCCGCGACGTGGCTCGTATCCAGCTCGGCGCGAAGAGCTATGACTTCATTTCCCGTGCATCGGGCCGTGAAGCGTCCGTCGTAGCTTTCTCCCTGACCGACGATGCCAACGCCGTAGAAACCATCGGCGCCATCAAGAAGAAACTGGAAGAAGACGCGAAGACCTTCCCGGATGATATGATTTACGTCATCTGCTCCGATAACACCGACTTCATCTATGCATCCATCAAGGAAGTGCTTCATACCTTCGTAGAAGCCCTCCTCATCGTTGCCCTCATCGTGTACATCTTCCTGCAAAACTGGAGATCTACCATCATCCCCATGATCGCCGTGCCGGTATCCCTCCTGGGTACCTTCGCATCCTTTGCGATTCTGGGATTCACCATCAATACGCTGACCCTCTTCGCCATGGTCCTGGCCATCGGGCTCGTCGTCGATGACGCCATCGTCGTTATCGAAGCCGTCGAGTACGAAATGCGCTACAACAACCTGAGCCCGAAAGAAGCCACCGTAGCCGCTATGCAGAAAGTGCAGAGCCCGGTTATCGGCGTCGCTGTGGTCCTGGCTGCCGTATTCGTACCGGTTGCCTTCCTCGGCGGCATCATGGGTATCCTGTATAAACAGTTCGCCTTGACCATCGCCGTATCCGTCCTGATTTCCGCCTTCGTAGCGCTGTCCCTCACACCGGCTCTTTGCGCCGGCATGCTGAAACCGCCGGCGAAGGAAAATAAGAAAGGCGCCCTCGACCGCTTCTGGGATAAATTCAACAATGGATTTGACCGGATGGTGGAAGTCTATGGCGCTTGCCTGGAGAAACTGGGCCATGCCATTGCCGTCCCGATCATTACATTGGTCGTGATTTCCGCTGTGGCCTTCGGCATTTTCTTCAAACTCCCGACCGCCTTCCTGCCGCAGGAAGATAACGGCTTCTTCATCACCGCTTTCTCCCTCCCTGAAGGCTCCGTCAACGTGAGAACCAATGCGGTCATCACCGACTATCTGAAATACATGAATACCGATGACACCGCCATCGAACAGTCCCAGGGCATCACCGGCTTCGATATCCTCTCGGAAGGCCAGAAACCAAATGCCGGCCTCTCCTTCATCAAGCTGAAACCATGGGATGACCGCACCGCTCCGAATGAACAGATCGATGCTGTCATGGCGAAAGCCTTCGCCTACAATGCCACCCATCCGAATGTATCTTTGATGGCACTGAACCCGTCGCCAATCCCGGGCCTCGGCGCTTCCGGCGGCTTCAGCATGTACATCCAGAACAAAAACGGTGCATCCAATGAAGAATTCCAGCGCGTCATCGGCGAATTCCTCGGCGCAGCCAACCAGCGTCCGGAAATCCAGATGGCCTACACCACATTCCGCATGGATACCCCGTCCTACAACTTCGACATCGATCGTGAAAAAGCCCAGAGAAATGGCGTAGCAGTAGGCGACATCTTCACCGCCCTGCAGGCATACTACGGCTCCGTACAGATCAATGACTTCACCATCTATGGCCGTAACTTCAAAGTCGTGGCACAGGCAGACACCGAGTACCGTATGACCCCCGAGGATAACAAATTCCTCACCGTCAGAGACAACAAAGGAAATATGGTGCCCATCTCTACCTTCATCACACCCACCAAGTCCAACGCCATCTCCGTCATCACCCGTTACAACAACTTCCCGGCTGTTAAGATCGGCGGCCGCGAAGCCCAGGGCTACTCCACCGGCCAGGCCCTCGATGCGCTGGAAGAAACAGCCAATCAGGTCCTCCCCAATGGCTATGGCTTTGAATTCGTAGAATCCTCCGCCCAGGAACGAGAAGCCGGCGGCAAGACCATCTATGCCCTGTCCCTCGGCATGCTCTTCGTATTCCTCTCCCTGGCAGCCCTCTACGAAAGCTGGAAAATCCCATTCACCGTCATCTTCGGTATCCCCACCGGCTTCTTCGGTGCCACCGTGGCGGCTCTGGCATTCAATGTATATAACGACATTTACTTCCAGATCGGCCTCCTCACCATCATCGGCCTCGCTGCGAAGAACGCCATCCTCATCGTCGAGTACGCCAAAGTCCGTACCGACGCCGGCATGGACGCTCTCCAGGCGGCCATCGAAGCATCGAAGATCCGTCTTCGTCCGATCCTTATGACATCCTTCGCCTTCATCGTGGGTAACATCCCGCTGGCCCTCTCCACCGGCGCCGGCGCGAACTCCCGCTCTGAAATGGGTATCGCCGTCGTCTTCGGCGTGCTCTCGGCCACCATTTTCCAGGTCTTCATCGTCCCCATGCTCTTCGTCGTCATCGAACACATGCATGGCTTCAAAAGACCAAAGAAAATCGTAACCATGGATAAGTAAAAACAAAAAAAGACCGCGATACGTTCGCGGTCTTTTTTGTTGGCTTCATGGGAGGAAAATTCTGATTAAATTGTTATCTGAAATCATAAGAATCTTTCTTTGCGCGTATGTTCTAAATTCTGTTGGGCTATGTAATTGGCGGATTGAAATTGTCTCTTTGTGCAGTTTGTATCCGGATATTTCCGGAGGCCTATTGTATAATGAAACCATAGTTTTAATGAAATATTTTGATTCCTTAAAACCAAGATGCATATCAGGGAGGTACAGTTACCGTGAATTCCTTTTTCTATTTCACTGTCTCACAGGAGCTACACCGGATAGAGTCGCTTGACCGTGGTCTTGTTCAATTAACAACCGGAAAAATCGGGGGGGTAGACAATTAACTCCCTCCACTATTCGAATGTCCCTACATAGGATCGATAGGTCCTGCGTAGGGCTTTTTGCATGCGTGGAGTGCGTGAGCTATGGGGGATAAGGTGTATACACCGAATCCCATAGTTGATAGACAAGAAGAACCGATGATGCCCAAGGCCAATGGGGCTTTGACTGCGCCGGTACCGGTGGTGATAGGGCAGGTCGGGAGAGAAACTTCGTATAAAGCCATTGATTTATTTGCCGGCATTGGCGGCATTCGGATGGGATTTGAGGAAGCATTTGCAGGCGACATGTCTGTTTGTTTTGTGAGTGAGTGGGATCGGAACGCGCAAAAAACGTATAAGGCAAATTTTCATACGCCTTATGTGACGAATGATAGGGGCGAGAAGGAAACGGTGATTTCCGGAGACATTACGGCGATCAAGGAAGCACAAATTCCTTCCTTTGACATTTGCTTGGCCGGGTTTCCTTGCCAGGCTTTCAGTATCGGCGGGTTGCACTTGGGGTTTGACGATGATTATCACGGCATGTGTCGGGGCACGTTGTTCTTAGATGTGGCTCGTATTTGTGATTACCACAGGCCGCGGGTTATTTTCTGTGAAAACGTAAAAGGTTTATTGATTCACAATCATGGCGATACGTTTCAAGTCATTCGCTACACCTTTGAAAAGTTAGGCTATAAGGTGTTCTGGAAAATATTAAATTCCAAAGATTTCGGTGTAGCACAAAATCGCGAGCGGATTTATATCGTGTGCTTTCGCGAGGATGTGGCGCCGGAGAATTTTATATTTCCTGCAGGTTGTGGTGAGAAAAAAGTGCTTCGGGATGTGCTGGAGAAAGAGAAGGTGTCCGCCAAATATTATCTGGGCACGACATATCTGGAAACGCTTCGCAAGCATAAAGCACGCCACGCAGCCAGAGGGAATGGCTTTGGTTATCAGGTGCGGGATCCGGAGGATATAGCTGGTACTCTCGTGTGCGGCGGTATGGGACGAGAAAGAAATCTGATTATTGATAAAAGGCTCACGGATTTTACGCCGGTGACTCGCATCAAAGGGGAAGTGAATCGAGAAGGGATTCGCAAGCTGACGCCCCGTGAGTGGGCCCGGTTGCAAGGCTTCCCGGATGATTTCCGTATCGAAGGCACTGCGGACTCCCATTTGTATAGGCAGTTTGGAAATACGGTGACGGTGCCGGTGATTCGGGAAATTGCCAAAGAAATCCGTCGCATCTTACAAGAGATGGAAAAGTGTGACATGGATGCCCGATAGGATTACGGAAGATCAACGGAAGCGAAATATGAGTCATGTGAAAAGTAAAGATACTTCCATTGAGAAAAACGTGAGGAGTGCTTTGTTTCGGGATGGATTTCGATTTCGGAAAAACGTAAAAATACTTCCCGGTACGCCGGACATCGTACTTCCGAAGTACAAGACAGTCATTTTCGTGAATGGGTGCTTTTGGCATCGCCATGCCGGTTGCAAACGAGCGACTTTGCCGGCGACGCGGCGCGAATTTTGGGAACGGAAATTAAGTACCAATGTGGTGAATGACAAGTTGCATAAAGATGCCTTATATCGGGCAGGATGGCGGGTCATCACCGTGTGGCAGTGCGAATTGGAAACCGATTTCAAGCAGGTGTTGCAGCGAATAGAGCAGATACTTCTTCGCCAATTACATGATCGCGGGGGAATGGGACATGAATGATGTAAAGATGGATTCATTTCTAGGGGAAAAATACAAGGGATGCGCTGAGTGGATTGCCAAATGGATCAATACAAATCAGGGGCATTATGGGTCGGAAGAGGGGATGTATGAGGCCATCACCCATTTAGCAACAGAGGGGGATGACTTTGATGATGCACTGGATAGGCTCATTGACACCGCTTTTTTCCCAGATGATTTAGAGCAGGACACCTGGGCGCAGTATGTGGATTTTTACCGAAAACGGCATAAACGAATTGAAATCCGGTCCGTGGGGATTAGCGATGGGGCTTCCGGCGCTTCGTATCAGATTTCCGATGAGAAAACATCGGCGTGGAAAGCCTATGAGAGAAGTCTGATCGGCAAGATGAGTGATGAGTCTATTGCCCATATCGAGGTGAGTAGCCGCTGGACTTTGAATCAGCTTTCCTTGGATACTCGCGAAAGCGGTCCTATCAAAGGGCTTGTGACCGGGAGTGTGCAGTCCGGGAAGACGGCGAATATGGAAGGGCTGATTTCCATGGCTGCCGATCAGGATTTTAATTTCTTTATCCTTCTTTCCGGAACGATTGAAAATTTGAGAATCCAGACTCAGACACGTTTGCAAAAAGATCTGAAAAGTACAGCCGCTATCACTTGGAAATTTTTGGATTTCTCCAATGAGGATAAGAATTTTTCTGAAAGCGATTTGAAGCTTAGTGTATCAGGGAAATATTACTACGCGAATCGCTATGTGACTGTGTGCTTGAAGAATAAAACCCGGCTCATGAAATTACTGAAGTGGCTCTATAGTGATCCGAATGTAGCTTCTCGTTTGCGCATCGTGGTGATTGATGATGAAGCCGACCAGGCGAGCCCCAACACCGGCAAGATCCGCGATAAGGAAGAGGAACAGGAGAGAAAGGCCATCAATCAGCAGATTGTCAATTTGGTGCATGGTCTCAATGAAGAAGGGGATACGCCGAAGGATACCGGCTTCGAGGCGATCAATTATGTGAGCTATACGGCTACGCCCTATGCCAATGTGCTCAACGAATCGGGGCCCTATTCGCTATACCCGAGAAATTTCATTTACGCTCTCGAGGAACCGAAAGAGTATTTTGGGGCATCTGTCATTTTTGGGAATCCGGAATGGGGATACCCGGGATTGGATATGATCAATGCCATTCCGAAAGAAGAAGCGAAACTGTTAAAGAAATCGGATTCCCTGAAAGATCTGCCGAAGAGTTTGAAAGAGGCGACCAGCTGGTTCCTGGTATCGGCGGCTCTTTTGCGCTATCGCAAGGTGAAAAAGAATATTTCTATGCTGGTGCACACGTCCTCTTCGGTAGAGTCGCAGTACCTGGTCTACGAAGCAATGCGTCGGTGGCTGGCAGGAAATCCGGAAGAGGTTTTGGCGATTTGCCGGGAAAGCTGGGAGAGGGAATGGGATCGTCTGACGAAAGACTCTATTCGTGAGGCCAATCCGGACTATGGTTTCCTTGAAAGCATTATGCCGATTACAGAAACATTTACGGAAATCGTTCCTGGAATAGAGAACATGCTGCAGGAAATCACCAATATCAAGTGGGATGAAGCATCTCCTGACCGCATGGTATATGGCGCGGGGATTCATATGTGCTTAGACAATTCCAAAGCCGGGCAGTATACAGCCAATCCCGATGAGGATACGCTTCGCATCGTTTATCCCACCGATGAGGAACTGCAGGAGATGGATGAGGCGCCGGTGTTTATTGTGGTGGGCGGAAATACACTTTCCCGCGGCCTCACCATTGAAGGGCTGGTGTGTACGTATTTCTCCAGGGACTCAAACCAGGCGGATAGCCTGATGCAGATGGGACGCTGGTTCGGCTATCGGAAGGGTGTCGAACTTTTGCAGCGCATTTGGTTGACCGAAGAAGAGGAACGGAAATTTGAGGCCATGGCGAAAATGGATAGGGAGCTGAAAGCGGAAATTGAACGCTTCATGGTTTCGCACCTGATGCCGGCGGAGTTTGGCCCAAAGGTGTATACCATGCCGGAAATTGCAAAGTTCAAATTGACGGCTGCCAATAAAATGCAAAAGGCTACGGCCGCAGATTTCAACTTTGAAGGATACAATGGTGAACTTACGGATTACGAAGATGGGGAAGTGCTCAAGGAAAATATCAATTGCACGAAGCAGTTCATTGATTCGATTTCTAAAACCCATGCGGTGGAAATCAATGAGTTTACCGGCGCGAAGTCCTATGTCTGGCGACATGTAGCTTACGAAGAGGTCAGGGACACTTTTTTGAATGGCCGGTTTTATTTGTCGGACCATTCCACGCTGAAAGAGGATCTGACGCATTTGCTGCAGTGGCTCGATAAAAAAGTAGAATCCGGCAAATATAAAGACTGGGATGTGGCTATCGTGAATGGCCCGGACGCAGAAGAACCATGGCAAATCGCCAATGGAGAGCTTTCGTGGATGGCCATTCATCGTACCAAGAAGATTCGTAAGACGGATCATATAGATATCGGCTCCTTGCGGTCCGGTACGGATGTACTTTGCGATGTAGATTTGGGTAGCGTGGATACAGAGGCGTTGCAGCAGGCTATCAGAGCAAAGAAAGATTTGGTGCTGAAGCGGAGCACTTTGGGGCTCATGGATGTGCCGCTTCTTCTCTTGTATCGCATTAAAAAAGATGGCGGCAAGGCAACGAAGCAGAGAGCTATTATTGATACGAAATATGATTTGGTCGGATTTGCTCTTATTATTTCCGGACTGGAATTAGGGAAAGATCACACATCTTTCGTTCGCGTAGAAAAAAGCATCACATAAGGAGGGAGTCCGATGGTAAAGCTGAAAGCGTTAATCCCTGAGCCCAATTATGGTTCCGTTTACGGAAGTAGCGTATTGAAAGGGCTGCAGAATATGGATATTTCCCGGCTAGATTTGCTGGTTCGTGAAGCCGTGCAGAATAGTTTGGATGCGGCGCAGGGAGAGTCGGCCCCCAGTTGTCGTGTGAAATTTCATGTATCTTCCTTCTCACCGGCCAATTTGAATGGATTGTTTGCCGATGTGGAAGATGCATTGGCTTCATCCTATAGTGGGGAAAGTGCAGATTTCCTGGAAGTTCGAGATGTAAATACCTCCGGCCTTAATGGCTCTATTTACAAAAAGGATTTGGCCAAAGAAGATCACGGAAACTTTTTGAAACTGATTTTTGATTCCGGGAAGAAACAGACCAATTCGAAAAGCGGGACTGCCGGTGGCAGCTGGGGATACGGAAAAAGTGTATATTACCGGTTGGGGATTGGGCTTGTTATCTTCTATACGCGGATTCGTGCGGGCGAGAAATACGAGTCCCGCCTCATCGCGGCGCTGATAGAAGATGAAGACCGGAAGGATTCTTTGCTTCGCATGATGGCTGAGCAAAAGGGAACGGAACCAAATTCCATCGGACGCGCCTGGTGGGGCGTCTTAGCGGAGGAGTCAAAGGAAATCTTGCCCCTTACCGATGAGGAAAAGATACAGGAAATCCTTGATGTCTTTTCGCTGAACCCTTTTAAGAGAAAGGAAACCGGGACGGCGGTCATTATTCCCTATATCAATAAAAAACAGCTCCTGGAAGAGATTTCTCTCGCCGGTTTGGGACTGAGCGATGACGAAATGGCGCGCTGCGGGTGGAAGGATACGCTGGAAGACTATATCAAGTTTTCCTTGCAGAAATGGTATGCGCCCAAAATCGAAAATAAAATGCTGGAGAGCTATGGGGATATGATTCCCGATAGAAAGGTGAAGTGGCTTGATGCTCGCGTGAATGATGTAGCGATTTCGAAAGCCTCTATGTACAAACCATTTCTCTTGGCCCAAGAACTCTATAACGCTGCCCTGGCGCGGTGCATCGGAGAATCCTATGTGTCTGACTTCTTTACAGATATTTACTATGAAGAAATCAAAATCAAAAACACATTGGAAGATACGAAAGCCGGCATAGCTGCCTATATTCGTATTTCCAAATCCACTTTATTTTCAGACCATTCAATGATTCCTTTGGCGGCGTATCTGGGGAGAATGGCCAGCGACGTGGAAGGTTCTGCGGTATGCATGTTTGCGCGGCTTCCGGGAATGATTCTGGATTACAAGGTCATGGATAAGTGGACCGCAAAGCTGCCGGTTCCGGGGAAAGAGGAGTATCTCTTTGTATTTTTTGTTCCTAACTCCTCCAATCCTTTGAAACAAGATAAAAAGAATGGCGAGTATGGCGGAGAGACTTTGGGGGAATATTTGCGGCAATGTGAACGCTCGGACCATCAGGATTGGATGGATCGACCGTCGATTACCATTGTTGGTCGAATTCAGGATCAAATTGGTCGTAAAATTTCCGAACAATTCAAAAAAGAGAATCAAGCGCCGATGGATTCCTCCTATAGCGGCCTTTCCAAAAAAGTGGGAGCCTTGCTTTTGCCGGGAAAGAAATCTC
>CAVHZP010000030.1:12341-14068 GCA_963640485.1 bacterium
CTTCTACCGGTCACAGTACGGGTTCGGTACGTTTTATTACTAGCGCGCCTCATTTCTTGAAAGATGAAATCCAAATCCCTTTTTGCTGCTCCTTTAAAGCATTACGTCAGGATGCTACCTTTTCCGTCTATGTGGAGACAGAGGCCGGGGAATGGGACCGCCCAAAGTGGAGCAAAAATCTGGAGACCCCGTTTCCTTTTTCTATTCGCCGGATAGAAGACTGTGTGGTGAAAGGCAAAGAGCGAGAAGATGAGCCTCTTGAAGGTGTGGCTTCTTGTGAAAAAAAGAAAATCTTAGGCAGCAAAGAAAGCAAAGTGGTGCTCGATGATGCGCTATCGGGTTTTACCATTCACGTGGCAGAGAGAAAATCGGAGATGCATGGGGTTCTTGTGATTTCTACAAGAGATAGGCGATATAGTTGTGCAATCAAAGAATCGAATAAAGAGTCGAGCAAAGAAGCGAAGGTGAAATAAGTGGCGCAGTTTCATTTTTATCCAACCATCGAAATTGATGGTGATGGGAAATGTGAAATCCTGGAGAATGCAGGATACGAAGAAGACTCCTGGGATTTCTATTATCGGAACGAAGAGGGAATGGCAGCGCCTTTGGTTTGGAAAAAAGGGATTCCTTCTCTGGTGGATGAAGAGAAAAACATATGGGATTTAGAGCAGTACGGTCTGGGCGTGAAAACGGCTATCCGGTTTGCATATCCCAAAAGGCTCAAAGGCGATGGTGGACTTCTTTGTCGAAAAGCAGTAGTTGGCGCCGCCGTGATCTGGGTCAATCAATCACTGAAACAAATGGGATACATATATCCGAATTCTATTTCTGATACAGAAACAGAGCTGGCCTTTGCTTTTGATCATTATTTTAAGCCGGGAACCATAGCGGAAGATGTCACGCTGGAAATGATTCTGTATGTGAAGGCACCGGCAGAAGAAAAGGAAATCGGAGCAGACGAGCAGTATCTGATGAATGAATCAGGCGTATCTTTGGGGACTTTGCGGGAGCTGAGCCTCTCGTTCAAAGACAATCACGCGACCTTCCCTATTAAGCAATTCAAGGGCGAGAAGGACCCGCTCTGGTACCTGCAAATCAATGCCTGGGAGGATCCTGCAGAAGACTTATTTGCGGAAGAGAATTTGTGCATTTATTTGAATACGGCTTACAAGAATTGCCCCACACCGCAGAATTTGAAAAACCATGGGGACATGCTAATCGAAATTGTTTCTTCTGCCTATCTGATGCTATTTCACAATTTGTCGGAGCCGGAGATGACCAGTGTTCTGAATGAGGACCATACATTTGCCGACGGAAGCATTTCAGAGGCTTTGTCCTACATCTATTCTCAGATGGATGGCGCAGACCGGGAACGGTTCAATACGAAACAGATGGAAGAACAGCATCGGGCGCTCCAAAATACATTGAAACGATTGTTCAAATCAACGATTTCCTGGGAAAACGCGGATGAAAAGAGGTGAATCATAAATGAATACGGCGTATCTGTCACGGCTCACAAAGAAACAGGCAGAGGGCAAGGTAGAAATATGGGATACCATGAGTGATATGGAATTTGACGCGATTTTAGCCGGCTGGCGAGCCTACAAAGTTGAGGATATCCCGGAGACTTATAAAGAATTGCGAAATCGTGTGATTGAAGTTTATCGGGAGAACGGAAAGAACGGTTTCTATCCGGTGGATCTGGCGATCGGGCTCGTGCTATATGA
>CAVHZP010000031.1:0-594 GCA_963640485.1 bacterium
AGCTAGCAGCCAGCAGTTAGGGAAACACTGATTAAATCGCTTTTCATCTGACTTTCTGGCCCAATGGCGCAATACTTCGTCGGGATTTCCCTTTCATACTTCGGTATGCGCGGGAAATTCCTCCTCGTCTTGCACCATTGGGCTGGTCAGAAATTCAGATGGCGATTTAATCAGTGTTTCCTTAGGGCGCATTTGACTGAGCCGCCAAATGCGCCCTGACTACTGATTACTGATCACTGATTACTAAACTGCCAGCCTATTTCCCCCATAATTTCATCTTGACATTATTGAAACATGCTTTATAATATAAACATGTTCTAAATCCATGGTGGGATTAGAGCAAGCCATTGCCCTTGCAGATTGCGTTTTCTGCGGTGCGGCGCCCGGAGGGAGCGATCTCTCGGCAGTTTCCCCATAACTGTGGGCGCCCACGGCGTTCTCGCGTCTCCCGGGCAGAAAAAGGAGCGGGTCTCCCCTAAAATCCCGCTCCTTTTTCTTTGCTTTGCCTTCTTCTCTGAAGAAGGTGGCCGTAGGCCGGATGATGCGCAAGAGAGTCGACTGTTAAGCATCACCCGCCCTACGGCCACCCTCTTC
>CAVHZP010000031.1:617-13684 GCA_963640485.1 bacterium
GTATTGCATAAAAATTCGTATGATTTCTGGCTCTTCGATTTAATCAGCGTTTCCTTTACCGTTTCTTCGAAAGCAGGAGCCTTGAAAAAAAGATTTCAAGGCTCCTGCTTTTTGTGCTGTACTTCGTCATGAACATCGAGTCTTAGCCAACCTCCACCGCTTCGCGGTCCCCCTCCTTCCAAAGGAAGGAGGTCATGTAGCGGAAGGCGCGCCTTATCCCTTATCCCCGCTCCCTTATCCCTTGCTCCCAGAATAGAAAACTGTACAATGTTGCAAAAATCTATTCCAGAAATGGAAGAAGTCCTTGCTTTCTGAACTTGGCTTGCCGTTTCTGGAATAGAAAAGTGTAAATTGTTGCAAAAATCTATTCCAGAGCCCCCGGCCAGGCGATTTCTATGGCAGTTTATGTATTTGACACTATCTATTTTTGATGGTATATTTGAATGAAAATTTCATACCAGGAACGCCAATAGGAAGACGTTTATGAAGGCGATGAAGAAAATAAGTAGATGCTTATAAATCTCAAAGAGAGTCCGGAGGGTGGAAACGGATAGATGGCGGTATCGAAATGCATTTCTGAGCAGGAGCATTTGAAATGGTGAGTAGGATCTCCCGGGAGCGACCCGATATAGTGCAGAGTATAGGAAATGTATATTTCCAAAGAGATACTCTTAGAGGTGTGTGCAGTGATGCATATATGAAATTGGGTGAGAATCACGGAGCTTCCGTCCCTTTGTGGGCGGGAGCTTTTTGTATTTTATAGGCTGTCAGGTGAGAGTGACAGCCGGAAAGAGGGGCTATGGGATTTTATGTAGTGAAGCGTTTGGTGCAGTCCTTGTTTGTACTGCTGGGGATCACGGTGGTGGTATTCTTCGTGCTCCATTTGTCCGGGGATCCGGTGCAGCTCATGGTGCCGCCGTCGGCGTCGCAGGCGGAGGTGGAAGCGCTTCGGGAAAAAATGGGTTTCAATGATCCGATTCATCAGCAGTATCTGCGTTTTCTGACGGATATTCTTCATGGAAACTTCGGGACTTCATACTATTACAATGAGCCCGCCATGAAAATCGTGCTGGATCGTTTCCCGGCTACGGTGAAGCTGGCGTCCTGCGCTATGGTGATCGCGCTGCTTCTGGCGATTCCGGCGGGAATTCTGGCAGCGGTGAAACGGAATAGCCGCGTCGATGCGGTGATTCGTTCGCTGGCGCTTTTAGGGCAGTGCATTCCTTCTTTCTGGTTCGGCATCATGATGATCCTGCTTTTCTCTGTGAAGCTCCATCTCCTGCCCACCGGCGGCAATGAAAGCGCGAAGTCGCTGATTCTGCCCGCCATCACGCTGGGGCTTTTCTCGGCGGCGTCGGTGACGCGCGTCCTTCGTTCCAGCATGATCGAAGTGATGGGGAAGGAGTTTATCACTGTCGCCATCGCGAAGGGGCTGCCGGGGTATCTGGTCATTATGAAGCATGCGTTTAAAAATGCATTCAGCAGTGTCATGACCATTGTGGGCATGCAGTTCGCCGGTCTTTTGGGTGGTTCAGTGATTACGGAAACGGTTTTCGCCTGGCCCGGCGTGGGGCGGCTTATCGTGCAGTCCATCACCAACAACGATTTCATGGTGGTGGAGGCAACGGTGATTCTGCTCGCCAGTATTTTTGTTTTGATTAATTTCGTGGTGGATGTGCTCTATTGCGTCATCAACCCGCGTGTAAAGATGCAGTGAGGCGGCCATGGTTAAAAGTTTGATGCGAAGCAAGACAGGACTTTTGGGTGCCGGCATTTTGACCTGTATCCTTTTTGCGGCGGTATTCGCCAATTTCTTAGCACCGCAGGATCCCTATGCCCAGGACATCATGCACAAGCTCATGAATCCGGTGTGGGCGCCCAAGAGCAGCAGCGACTATCTCCTGGGCACGGACCAGCTGGGCCGCGACATTCTTTCCCGCTTGATTTACGGGAGCCGGATCACGCTGATGGTTGCCTTCGCGGGCACCGTGGCGGCCGGCGTGATTGGGATTTTCTTCGGTTGCCTCAGCGGTTACTATGGCGGCTGGATTGACGCGGTGATTATGCGTATCGCAGACATTCAGCTTTCGTTTCCTTTCATTCTTCTGGCGCTCTTCATTGCCGCGGTCCTTGGTCCCGGCGTGGACAATGTCATTTTAGTAGCGTGCCTGTGCTTCTGGGTGCAGTACGCCCGCATGGTGCGAGGGGAAATCCTTTCCATCCGCGAGATGGAGTATGTAGAAGCCATCCGCGCTCTGGGCGGCAGCGATTTTCGTATCATTTTTATGCATATCCTGCCGAACGTGATGAACATGGTGGTCATCATCGGCACCTTGGAAATGGCGCGCATCATTCTCATGGAAGCGGCGCTGTCCTTCCTGGGCCTTGGCGTCCCGGTGGACGTGCCGACCTGGGGGCGCATGCTGGCGGAAAGCCGCGTGAACCTGGTGAGCTATCCCTGGCACGCCATTTTCCCCGGCGTCCTCATCACCCTGACGGTGCTGGGCGTGAACCTGCTGGGCGACTGGTTGCGCGATTATCTGGATCCCAATTTGGATGTGTAGGAGGCCTGTATGAGTGAAGAAATATTAAAAGTAGAGCACTTGACGGTTTC
This sequence comes from bacterium, assembly GCA_963640485.1. Lineage (GTDB taxonomy): Bacteria > Bacillota > Negativicutes > Veillonellales > Dialisteraceae > Dialister. The sequence goes on from CAVHZP010000031.1 coordinate 3,232, forward strand.
CTTTACCACCAAGCGCGGCACCGCGAAGGCGGTCAATGATGTGAGCTTTACGCTTCGCAAGGGAGAAATCCTGGGGCTGGTGGGCGAGTCGGGGTGCGGGAAGAGTGTCACCAGTAAGAGCATTCTTCGTATCCTGCCGCCGGAAATCGCAACGGTCTCCGGCCAGGTGCTGTACAAGGGCACCGACATTCTGGGCTTGCCGCTGAAAGAGCTGGAAAAGTATAGAGGAAATCAGATTTCCATGATTTTCCAGGAACCCATGGTGAGTCTGGATCCTTTATTTTCCGTAGGCAATCAGCTGCGGGAAGTGCTGATGATTCATGAGAAAATGACCAAGGCGGAAGCGGACCAAAAAGTCCTGGAGATGCTGAAAGAAGTGGGCATTCCTTCGCCGGAAATCCGCATCAAGCAGTATCCTTTCGAAATGTCCGGCGGCATGCGCCAGCGTGTCATGATTGCCATGGCGCTGCTCTTGCATCCGGATATCCTTATCGCCGACGAACCGACCACAGCGCTGGACGTGACGATTCAGGCACAGATTTTAAAACTGCTGAAAGATATCAATAAAAAATTCGGCACAGCAATCATTCTGATTACCCACGACCTGGGCGTTATCGCCGAGTGCGCCGACGAGGTGGCGGTGATGTATGCCGGCCGCATTGTGGAGAAGGCAACGGTGCGGGAGATTTTCAAAGACCCGAAGCACCCGTATACGAAGGGGCTGCTCCGCTCGGTGCCGACCCTGGAGAAACAGGAGGGCGAGCTCCACTCCATCACCGGCATCGTTCCCAGCATTTACCATCTGCCCAAGGGCTGCGCTTTCGCAGAGCGCTGTCCCTACGCCATGGCGTGCTGCAAAGAGGGCGAGGTGCCGGAAGTGCGGGAAGGAAATCGCATGATTCGCTGCTGGAAAGAGAAAGGGGGCGGTGACGCTTGATGGAAGATATCATTTATGAAGCCAAGGGCTTGAAGAAATGGTTTCCTACAGAGAAATCCATGTTCAGCCGTTCCAAACGATATGTGAAGGCAGTAGACGGCGTGTCCCTCCAGGTGCACCGCGGCGAGACCCTGGGCATTGTGGGCGAGTCGGGCTGCGGGAAATCCACGCTTATCCGCCTGATGATGCGTCTCCTGCCATTGACCGAGGGCGAGCTTTTCTTCGAAGGGAAGGACATCACAAAGATTCGCGGCGATGCCATGAAGCTTCTCCGCAGAGATATCCAGATTGTTTTCCAGGACCCTTACGCGGCGCTGAATCCCCGGCAGCGGGTGCGGGATATGCTGGGCGAGGCCATTGATTTGGGAAATGAAATTCTCCTTTTCAGTGACCGGCAAAAGGAAATCGGCCGGCTCCTGGACATGGTGGGGCTGCCGCAGGACGCAGCGGATAAATTCCCTCATGAATTTTCCGGCGGCCAAAGACAGCGCCTTTGTATCGCCCGGGCGTTGGCGGTGAAGCCGAAGCTCATCATGTGCGATGAATGCGTGTCGGCGCTGGACGTATCCATTCAGGCGCAGATCATCAATTTGCTGATGAAGCTGCAGAAAGAAATGGGGCTTACGCTGGTCTTCGTTTCCCATGACCTCCGGGTTATTCGTCATATCGCCGACCACGTGGCGGTGATGTACCTGGGAAAACTTTTGGAATACGGGGAAAGCGAGGCGCTTTTCACCAATCCCCAGCACCCTTACACCAAAGCGCTGCTGTCCACCATTCCGGTGGCGGACCCGGACGCGAAGAAGAATCCCATCGTTTTGACCGGCGATATCCCCAGTCCCATTGATGCGCCGTCGGGCTGTCCCTTCCACACGCGGTGCTGGATGGCAAAGGATGGCTGCAGCCAGGTGGATTGTGCATTGCGTTCCTGCGGGGACAGTCACGTGACTGCTTGCCCATACTATAAGGAAATAAATAAAAAAGAAGGAGGAGACTTATGAATTTTCTGGAAGAAGCAAACGAATTGGTACCGGAATTGCTGGAGTTTAGACATTACATTCACGAGAATGCAGAGACCGGCTTCAACCTGCCTTTGACGACGAAAGCCATCACCGACAGGCTCAATGCCCTGGGCGTGCCCTGGGAGAATGTGGGCGGCGGCATCGTAGCTACCGTGGGAAGCGGTGAGAAAAATATTCTGCTCCGCTCGGAAATGGACGCGCTGCCTATGGTGGAGGAAAATGATCTGCCTTTCCGCTCTCACACCAATCGCGCCCACATGTGCGGCCATGACCTCAATGCCACACTGCTTCTGGGCACCATCACGCTGATGAAAAAGCACGAAGCCGAATTGAAAGGCCAGCTGGTGGCGCTGTTCCAGCCCAACGAAGAAGGCACCGACAGCCCCTCCGGCGCGGATCAGGTGTACAACGCCGGTTTCCTGGAAAAATATCATGTGAAGAAGGGCTTCCATTTTCACATGAATGCCAAGAGCCCGCTGAATTATCTGAACTATGGCAAAGGCCGCGTCTTTGGTGCCAGCTCCTCCTTCCGTATCACACTCACCGGGAAGAGCGCCCACGGCTCCCGCTCTTACGAGGGCCGGGACCCTATGAATGCGGCGATTCATTTGTCCAATATCATGTACAGCATCGTGCAGAAGGAAGTGGACGTGTTCCGCCACACCATTTTCTATATCCTTCCGTTCAGCGCCAGCACTTGCAATATGATTCCTGATGAAATCGTCATGAACTGCCGTCTGCTTTGCTACGATGACGACGTGACGCCGTACCTGATGGAGCGGTTCCAGGAAGCCGCCGAAGGCGTGGGCATTGCGCTGCGGGTGAAAACGAAATTTGAAAAATTATCCTTCGTGCCGGGCATCGAAGCCACACCGGAATTTACGGATCTGCTTTTGAAATCGGCAGCAAAAGTGCTCCCGGCGGATCGTATTTCCAAAGTGCCGGAAGTGAAGCGCGGGGCGGAAGATTTCTCGTTCATCGGAAATCATTTAGATGCCCGGACCTGCTTCTTCCTCGGCGCCGGTCCCACGGAAGACGAGCCTTATGAATATGGCCAGCACAGCACCAAGGTTGTGTTTAATGAAAAAACGATTCCCGTGGGCGTCGCCCTGGAATCCACCATGGTCTATGATTATCTCAATGGAGATGAAGAATAGAAATAGGTTTATGTAGAATAGGAGAGAATGCTATGAAGAAAACCTGGATGAAAGCAGCAATGGCTGCGGCTATTTTGAGCAGTGCCTTTTTGACTTTCGGTTGCGGAGATTCCAAATCCTCCGGCAGCGCCGGCGGCGAGAAGACCATCACCATCGCAGCACCGGTGGACATCAATACCCTGGATCCGCGCAATGGCAGCGGCACCATCACCACCAATGTCATGTCCTACCTCTATGACAGCCTTCTGAAAACCGACGAGAACGGAAAAATCGTTCCGAACCTGGCTGAATCCTACAAGCAGGTAGATGCCACCACCTGGGAATTCAAACTGAAAAAAGATGCTAAATTCTCTGACGGCACACCGCTGACTGCAGAAGACGTGAAGTACACCGTAGACTCCTTCAAAGATCCGTCCAAGAATTTCAAACTGGCAAGCGACTACAAATTTATGGAAATCGTAGTCAAAGACCCGCAGACGTTTGAAATCAAATTGCAGAAACCATTCCAGAGTTTGCCGCTCCGCCTGACCTGCATGTGCATTCTGCCGAAGGGCTATCTGGAAAAAGTGGGTGACGCAGAATTTGCGAAGAACCCCATCGGCTCCGGCCCATACAAAATCCAGGAATGGACCAAGGACAACCAGATCGTTCTCGTGAAGAATGAAAACTACTACGGCACCAAGCCGAAGGCTGACAAAGTGGTATTCAAGATCATTCCGGAAGCCGCTTCCCGCATGGCTGCCCTGGAATCCCACGAAGTGGATATCATTTCCGGCGTACAGACTTCGGAAGTGGAACGCCTCAAAAATGTGTCCGGCGTCAAAGTTGTCGGCGGCCCGACCACTCGCGTTATTTTCCTGGGTATGAACCTTAAAGTGGATTCGCCGCTGCAGAACAAGAAAGTCCGTCAGGCGCTGAACTATGCGGTGAACAAGGAAGAAATCGTGAAGGGCGTCCTCGATGGCAATGCCACTCCGATCCCCACCATCGCCACCCCACAGTATCAGTTCTATGACCAGAGCATCCCGGCTTATGAATACAATCCGGAAAAGGCTAAGGAACTTCTGAAAGAAGCCGGCTATCCGGACGGCTTTGATATCCAGATGTCTTTGACCGAAAGCTACATGAACGGCCAGGACGTGGCGCAGGCAATCAGCGGCCAGCTGGCGAAAGTCGGCGTCAAAGTGACCCCGGTGATGGAAGCCTCCAACGGCCGCACACCGAAGTTCAAGAGCGCTACCATTCTCCCGCTCTACATGATGGGCATCGGCGGTCCATACTCGGACATCGACCTGGTATCCAAGATTTCCTTCTCCTCCGGTGAACGCTACTCCACCTGGAGCGATCCGGCATTCGACTCCCTCCGCGAGAAGGCAGAAGAGTCCATCGACCCGAAGGACGCACAGGCTGCATGGACCGTCCTGCAGTACTACATCCACGACGAAGCACCGGCTGTCTTCCTCTATCAGCAGCACATGATCTATGCGTACAATTCGGATAAACTCTCCGGATTCAAACCGCACCAGGATGAACATATCGTAGTCACTGATGTAGATGTGAAATAATTTTTGAAATAAAAGCAGAAGCTTAGCAGAAATCCTGCGGGCTTCTGTTTTTTATTTTGGGGAAATAGAGACAGGTGTCCCGTCTTGCTCTGTCATTCAGAGCGAAGTCGAAGAATCTATTTGCCATAGAGGGAAACAGAAAAATTTTTGCTGCTTGTTTCGCACTACAACTTGAACCTGGAACCCTGAACCCTGAACCTTTTCACTGAATCTGCTATAATGAAAGAAATGCTTTTAGACAGAAAGGCGATGAGGAAAGCGAATGGAAGAACCAGTATATTCGGTCAGTGACATCAATAGGCTGATCAAAGATGTGCTTGACCATGTGCCGATGCTGAGTCGTGTGCAGGTGACCGGGGAGATTTCCAATTTCAAAAGGTATCCTTCGGGGCATTGCTATTTCACTTTGAAAGATGGCGAGGCGGCGCTGAAGTGCGTCATGTTTGCCGGGCGGGCGCGGTATTTGCGTTTCCAGCCGGTGAATGGAAATAAGGTGGTCGCCAGCGGCCAGATTTCTGTGTACGAGCGGGACGGCGTGTACCAGCTCTATGTGAGCAGCATGTCGCCGCAAGGGGCAGGGGCGCTGCTCGAAGCCTATGAGAAGCTGAAAGCCAAGCTCGCGGCGGAAGGGCTTTTTGACATGGAGCGGAAGAGGCCGCTGCCGCTTCTCCCGAAGCGCGTAGGCATCGTCACGTCTCCGGCAGGGGCGGCGGTGCATGATGTGATCACCGTGTCCCGCCGGCGAGACCCTGGCGTGAAGCTCTATCTTTATCCCGTGAAGGTGCAGGGCGATGGGGCGGCAGAGGAAATCGTGAGGGCCATTCGTTTCTTTAACGAGAATCATCTGGCCGACGTGCTCATCGTGGGACGCGGTGGCGGCTCCATCGAGGACCTGTGGGCGTTCAATGAGGAGCCGGTGGTGCGCGCCGTGGCGGCATCGGAAATCCCGGTGGTCAGCGCCGTGGGTCATGAGACGGATTTCACGCTCTGCGATTTTGCAGCGGATCGGCGGGCGGCGACGCCTTCGCAGGCGGCGGAAATCGTGGCGCCTGATGTGGAAAGTTATCGCAATGGCATCGCGGCCATGATCGCCCACGGAAGGGATGTGCTGGAGAAACGGATTTCCGAGGAACGGCGGCGGCTTTCGGCCGTGGAAGGTTCCTGGGTCTTCCGTCACCCGGAACGGCTTTTTGCTGACGAGGCGCAGCGGCTGGACCAGGCGATACAGAAACTGGTGAAGGGAATCGAAGAGCAGCAAAAGGAAAAATCCCGCCAGCTCTCTTTGGCGGCGGCGAAGCTCCAGGCACTGAGTCCGCTCTCGGTGCTGGTGCGCGGTTACTCCATCACACAGAAGCGGGACCGCTCGGTGGTGAAGAGTGTGAATGACGTGGCGTCAGGCGAGCCCATCATGACGCGGCTCTCGGATGGGGTGTTGATTTCTGTGGTGCAGCAAGTGAGGAGAAAATCATAATGGAACAGAATGGTGAAAATATAAAATTTGAAGAAGCGCTCTCCGCATTGGAAGCGCAGGTGAAGCTTTTGGAAAATGGAAAACTTTCGTTGGAAGAGTCACTCCAGGTCTTCGAACGGGGCGTGGCACTCTCCCGCATCTGCGCCAGCCAGCTGGACACGGCGCAAAAGAAGGTAGAGAAAATCGTAGCCGACGCAGACGGCGGGTATAGTTTGGAAACTTTTGAGGAATGAGAAGAACGCAGGACATGAGAAATCGTGGTCCTGCGTTTTTGTTTAGATCGAGGGATAGGGGATAAGGGATAAGGGATAAGGGTGGCTAGTGCTGCCCCCGCTAGCCACCTTATCCCTTATCCCCTATCCCTTATCCCTTTTGTTATGATAAAATAATTTACAACAAATCAACTTCTAAAATTATTTTCAAAAACAAAGGGGTGCATCATGGCGCTTTCTGTGGGAATCGATATCGGCTCGACGACGGTCAAGGTGGCGGCGCTTCGGGAGGGGGCGCTGGTGTATTCTTTGTATTTGCGCCACGAGTACCATGTGCCGGAGACCCTGGCGCGGGCGGTGGAGGCTTTGCCGGAGGCGTTGGGGGCGGAGACGTTCTCTCTGTGTTTCACTGGCACCGGTGCAGAGGCGCTGGCAGGGGAGTTGGGGATTCCATTTCTTCCGGAGATGGACGCCGAGGTGAAGGCGCTTACGGCTTTCCACGAGAAGGTGGATGTGGCCATCGAGATGGGCGGCGAGGATGCGAAGCTCATCTATGTGGAGAGTGACGGCACCAGCGATCAGCGGATGAACCGGATGTGCGCCGGTGGGACCGGGGCATTTCTGGAGCACCTGGCGGCGTTTCTTGGCGTGGACATGAAGGGACTCAGTAATCTGGCAGAGCGGGGCGCGCCGCTCTATGGCATCGCGTCCCGCTGCGGCGTTTATGCGAAGACCGATGTGCAGGCTCTTTTGAATCAGGGCGTCGCGAAGGCAGACATCGCAGCGTCGGTTTTTCAGGCGGTGGTGAATCAGATTCTCTCGGGTCTTGCGAAAGGGCGGCGCATCGAAGGGCGCGTGATTCTTTTGGGGGGCCCTTTGACTTTTCTGCCGGCGCTCCAGGCGCGGTTTGTGGAGACGTTGGAAATCAAAGGAGAAAATCTTTTGATGCCCACGCGGGGCGAGTTGTACCCGGCCATGGGGGCGGCGCTCATGGCTTCGGATTTCCTAACCGATGCGGCGGCGCTTGGGAAACTTCTGGCGGGTCGCGGGGAGAAGGCGGAGAAGTCTCTTTGGATGGCGCCTTTATTTCCTGATGAGAAATCTTATGACGATTTCCGGAAGGCTCATGAGGTAGCGGGGGCAGGCCCGATTTCCTGGCCGGCGGTGGTGTGGCTGGGTATCGACGCCGGCTCCACCACGCTGAAGCTGGTGGCGGTGGATGAGAGCGGCCGCCTGGTGTATGGGGATTATGAAAAGAATGACGCCGATGTGCTGGAGAAGGCGCGGGCCATGGTGCAGAAATTCTACGGCGCCATGCCGGAGGGGACGGCTATCGCCGGCTGCGGCATCACCGGCTATGGAGAAAAATTTCTGAAAGAGGCGCTGGCCATCGATTTCGGCGAAGTGGAGACGGCGGCGCATCTCCGGGCGGCCAGGTTCTTTGCGCCGGATTTGTCGGCTCTTCTGGATATCGGTGGGCAGGATATGAAGTACATCCGTGTGGACGGCGGAGCCATTCGTGAGGTGGCTCTCAATGGCTCCTGCGCATCGGGCTGCGGGCTTTTCCTGGAAACTTTTGCTCATACCCTGGGACTATCCATGGAGGATTTCGTCCATGCGGCGGCGAGCGCGCCTCACCGGCTGGATCTGGGGTATCACTGCACGGTCCTGATGAATAGTCGAGTGCATCAGGTGCAGCGGGAGCGCATGGACACCGGTGCTCTGGCGGCGGGGCTTTGCACGGCGGTGGTGAAGAACGCGCTGTACCGGGTAATCCACATGAAGGACGTGTCGGAAATGGGGGACAAGGTGGTGGTCTCCGGCGGGCTGTTTCAAAATGATGCGGTGCTTCGGGCGCTGGAAATGCTGCTGGGCCGGCCGGTGGTGCGCCCGCCATTCCCCGGACTCATGGGAGCCTATGGCATGGCGCTCCTCGCGCAGGAACGGTATGAGAAATCGCACCGGTCCAGCCTTCTATCTTCTGAGGAAATCCAAAATCTTCATCTGCAACTGGAGCGGCGGCGTTGCAGCGGCTGCGGGAACCGTTGTCTTTTGTTGCTCCATCGGTTTTCCACGGGCCACGTGTATGTGACCGGCAATCGTTGCTCTGTGGGCGAAAGGCTCGCGGGCGGTGGTGCTTCCTATGGGCCGAATTTGGCGGAGTGGGAGAAGGAGCGTCTATTCCGACCGCTTCCGTTAAAAGGAGAGAAGCGCGGCATCGTCGGCATCCCCCGGGTGCTGACCATGTGGCAGGATTTCCCTTTTTGGAATGCTTTTTGGACTTCCCTAGGCTACGAGGTGGTGACGTCTCGTTTCGACGGCGGTGCCATGAGCCGCTCCGCTGCCTCAGTGCCCCAGGGGGTGTATTGCTATCCTTGCCGCCTGGCCCATGGTCATACGCTGGAGATGATCCACCGGGGCGGTGTGGATTTCTTGTGGCTTCCCGGGAAAGAACAAGGCGGCGAGGAGCCGGAGCTGGACGAAGAGAAGCACGCCGCCTATGGCGCTGTGCTGGCGGTTCACATGGGAAAGGAATTACATGCAGCAGGGGTGCCTCTCTATCATCCGCTGTGGGACGAAGGAAAACGGGAAAAATTTTACGATTTCATAAAGGCCCATTTTCCTTTGATTTCCGAAGAAGAAATAGCGGGAGCACTGCAGGAAGGCGCTGCGGCGAAGGAGTGCTATCGGTCAGCGCTACGGCAGCGGACGCAGGACGTGCTGGGGCTCATTCACCGGGAGAAGCGGCGGGCCATCGTGCTTCTCGGGCGCGATGAGCAGCTGGACGGCGAGGTGAATAAGGGCATCCCCTACCTTATTTCCCGGCTGGGGGTACCGGTGCTGACCGCTGGCGGTCTCTATGCGCTGCATCATGACGAGGAGCCTTTCTCCTTCACTGCCCGGGCGAGACACGCAGCGGAAACGGTGGCAGCAGATCCCTATCTGGAATTGGTACAGCTGCAGTCCACGAGCTGCGGCTATGATGGGCTGACACTTTTGGAAATCGGAGAGATCCTGCGCGCGGCGGGGAAGAAACTCACCCATCTCAGTCTCGACCAGGGGGTCAGTGCCGGCGCTCTGGAAATCCGCATCCGCTCTCTCCTGGCAGAAGCGGCTGAGCGGGGGAGACATCCGGCCTATCAGGAAGAAAGACGGCAGATTTTCACCCGCCCGCCGCTGCCTCATGCGTTCCGCCTAGCGCCTTTGGGGCGGTACTACGATGGGCTTTTGGTGAGCGCGCTGGAAGGCGCCGGCTATGAAGTGAGCGGAGATCCATCGCTGCCGCTGGTGACCATGAAGGAAAAAGAAGCGGGCGCTCTTTTCCTGGGACTGGGGCGGAAGGGCGATGCGCTGCTGCCTTCATCCGCGCTGTTCCATAAACTCTGGATCCCGCTCTTTTTGGGAGATTTGCTCCTGCGCTGCCACCTGGCGGTAAAGCCTTGCGAAAAAGAAAAGAGCCTCGCCGATGCCACGCTGGAAATAGCCATCAGGAAAGCGAAAGCCATCGCCCGGGCAGGAACCTTTCAAGCTTATAAAAATGGAATCGGTGGCATCCTCACGCTTTTTGAAAACGCCAAAGGAAATGGCGAGGTCAAGTCCGTGGGGCTCCTGGGGAACCCCTGGCAGTGCATGGATTTCCTGATGGAAAAGGAAGGGAAGGAAAAGATTTCCTGGAAAGTGCAGGGCATGGCTGAGTGGCTCTTGAATGAAGTGAGTGAAGCCTATTTCCTGGACGGCTTCGAAGGCGATGCCGATGGCGGCACCGTGTGCCTCGCCTCTCGTTACGGCGCCCACCGGGCTCTGGAAATCCTGCGGGAAGAAGTGAACCGCCGTCTCTGGCTGGATCCGCTGGAATCGCCGGAAGAGAAACGGGACGCCCTCAATCGCTATCGGGATTTCCCTCATCGCTATCCGCGAGACGGCGAGCGGGACGTGAAGAGGAGAAGCGGGGAAGTGGTGGAGGTTTAGTAGTCGGTAGGCGGTAGTCGGGGGGACTGGATGCAATAGCAGTACGAGCGTTGAAGGTTTAGTAATCTAGGGAAACGCTGATTAAATCGAAGAGCCAGAAATCATACGAATTTTTATGCA
>CAVHZP010000032.1:0-12789 GCA_963640485.1 bacterium
TCCTCAATGCAACCTCCTTCCTCCGGAAGGAGGGGGACCGCGCCAGTGGTGGAGGTTGGCTCCTTAAACGCGTTTCCCTGCTTTCTCACCCAACCCCCGCCCTTCGGGCCCTCCCCCTTCCGAAGGAAGAGGGTTTCAATCAATCTCTTTCAAAAATATCCCGGGTGTACACTTTGCCCCGCACGTCGTCGAGAGAGGCGTCGTAGCGATTGGCGATGATGGAGTGGCTCATGGCTTTGAACTTTGCCAGGTCATTGACCACGAGACTTCCGAAGAAAGTGCTGCCATCGGCCAGCGTGGGCTCGTAGATGATCACTTGCGCGCCTTTGGCCTTGATGCGCTTCATGACGCCCTGGATGCTGCTCTGGCGGAAATTATCGGAATTCGATTTCATAGTGAGCCGGTAGACGCCGATGGTGAGCGCCCGCTCCGCCGCGGGGCTGTAGGCGCTGTTGTCATGGTAGTAGCCCGCCAGGTCCAGCACCCGGTCGGCGATGTAGTCCTTGCGGGTGCGGTTCGACTTCACGATGGCTTCGATGAGATTCTCCGGCACCTCTTCGTAATTGGCAAGAAGCTGCTTGGTGTCCTTCGGCAGGCAATAGCCGCCGTAACCGAAGGAGGGGTTGTTGTAAAATTCTCCGATTCTGGGATCCAGGCACACGCCGTCGATGATTTCCTTCGTGGAAAGGGCCTTCGACTCCGCGTAGGTATCCAGCTCATTGAAATAGGAAACCCGCATGGCCAGATAGGTATTGGCGAAGAGCTTCACTGCTTCCGCTTCTGTGAATCCCATGAGGCGGGTGGAAATATGTTCCTTCAGCGCCCCTTCCTGCAGAAGCGAGGCGAAGGCGCGGCCCGCTACTACACAGTCTTCGTCCGCCTCGTCCACGCCGACGATGATGCGGCTGGGGTAAAGATTATCGTAAAGCGCCTTGCTTTCCCGCAAAAACTCCGGGCTGAAGAGAATTTTCTTCGTGCCGAAGGTTTCCCGCACACTCTTCGTGTAGCCCACGGGCACCGTGGACTTGATGACCATGTAGGCGCGAGGATTGCAGTCCATCACCAGCTGAATCACTGCCTCCACCGACGAGGTGTCGAAGAAATTTTTCCGCGCATCATAATTGGTGGGCGTGGCGATGATTACCAGGTCCGCCGCGCTGTAGGCGGCCCGGGCATCGGTGGTGGCCGTGAGGTCCAGCTCCTTCTCGGCTAAATATTTCTCTATATACTCATCCTGGATTGGCGACTTCCGCTGATTCACCAGATCCACTTTCTCCTGCACGATGTCCACCGCCGTCACGTGATGATGCTGGGACAGCAGCACCGCCAGCGACAATCCCACGTAGCCGGTCCCTGCGATGGCGATATTCATGACTGCACCTCCTTTCCATACCGCTTGTACCACTCAGCGAAAGCCCGGAGCCCTTCCCTAAGCGTCACGGCGGGGCAATACCCATAGTCCCGCGCGAGCGCCGTCGTGTCGGCGTAAGTCACCGGCACATCGCCGGGCTGCATGGGCACCAGTTTCTTGTGGGCTTCGAAATCATAATCTTTCGGGAGCACGCCGGCGCGGAGCAGCTCTTCCTGCAGGATTTCTATGAACGTAAGCAGATTCACCGGCCGCCCGCCGCCGATGTTGTACACCGCATACGGCGGTACCGGCAGCCCGTCAGCGCCTGTTTTTCTTTCCGGCGCGCCCTGCATGACCCGCACCACACCTTCCACAATGTCATCGATGTAAGTGAAATCCCGCTCGCAGTGGCCGTAGTTGAAAATTTGGATAGTTTCACCACGCAGCAATTTCTCTGTGAAACCGAAGTACGCCATGTCCGGCCGCCCCGCGGGACCGTAGACCGTGAAGAACCTGAGCCCTGTGGACGGGATGTCGTAGAGCTTCCCGTAGGCGTGAGCCAGAAGCTCATTGGATTTCTTCGTAGCCGCATAGAGGGACACCGGATGGTCCACCGCGTCATCGGTGCTGAATGGCACCTTCTCGTTACCCCCGTAAACCGACGACGATGACGCGTAAACCAAATGCTCCACGCCCGATGCGCCGCCGTCATAGGAATGGCGACAAGCCTCGAGAATGTTGTAAAAGCCGATGATGTTCGACTCTATGTACGCATCGGGATGGGAAATCGAATACCGCACGCCGGCCTGCGCCGCCAGATTCACCACGATGGAAGGCTTGTACGTTTGGAAAACCTCCTCCACCAGCTTCTTGTCCGCCAGATTTCCGCGGCTGAATGTGTACGACGCCTCCGCGCCCTCCGCCGCCTTCGTGAGCTCCCGCAACCGGTACTCCTTCAAAGCCACGGCGTAATAATCATTCACATTGTCCAGCCCGATGATCCGCATCCCGCTGCCCATAGCGAGCAGCCGGCGCACCAGCGCCGCGCCGATGAACCCCGCCGCGCCGGTGACCAGGATCGTTTTATTTTGCAAATCGATTTGTTTCTTCATGCCAGCCCTCCTTAACTTGGCAAAGCACATTACCCCTTTCAAATATATATTCTCTCCATTATAATATAGTATAGAAGATAATGCGTATTTAGGAAAGGATAAAATATATACTCATGGCAAACGTATTGGAGCACGCCGTTACAAAAACTCTCTGCTTCGGGAAGCCCGCTGAAAAAGGAGATTTCCACATCGCCCTCACCGGCACCACGGACTACATTCCCCACATGGGCATCGTGGCCCTCACGGTGCAGGAGCATAACAAAGACCTCCCCATCTGCTATCACTTCTTCGTGAACCGTCTCACCCAAGACGACGAAGCCCGCATCGAAGAGGCCGCCCGCCTCATGGACCGCCCGGTGAAAGTGCATCTCATCGACGACAGTTGCTTCAAGTCCCTCCTTCTCTCCGATGGCGTAGCCGCCTTCTTTTACCGCTTCCTGGTGGCACCCACGGTAGCCGGCGAGACCGACCGGGTCCTCTACCTGGACGGCGACATGCTCTGCCGCGGCTCCCTCGCCTACCTGGCCCGCCTCGACTTTCAGGGAAATGCGGTGGCCGTGGTCTCCGACCGCGGCGAACAGCGCGAAATCAAACGCATGGGCACCACCCGCTATTTCAATGCCGGCATGATGCTCATCAACGTGAAGCTGTGGATGGAGGAAAACCTCTTCGACGACATCGTCCGCCGGGCCGAGGAGAATGTGAAGCGCGTGGGCAATCGCCTCTCCCACCACGACCAGGACATCCACAACGAAATGCTCGATGGCAAATGTCTCTACATCGAGAGGAAATACAATTACCTTTACAACCTGGATCGCCAGCCCTTCTTCGCCAGGCAGCCGGTCAATGAAGACTATCACAACCAGATCATCATCCACTTCGCCGGCCACGCCAAGCCCTGGCACCGCTGGGTGCAAGGCTGGGACGTGGTGAAAGAGTACGCCGCCATCCAGAAGAAATCCCCCTGGAAAGACCTGCCCACCGTCCCCGCCAGGACCCACAAGCACATGCACCAGGCCGCCCGCACCGCCCGCATGTATGGCCGCTATGGAGAAATGATCGGATGGTACCTGAAATATTTCGCCGCGAAATTTTAATTGCCGCGTTGCCGCCAGTGCAAACATATCGATGCAGCTCCTAGGGAAACACTGATTACTGATCACTAACCCAATAATATTAAACCTGCTCAATCAAAAAGCGTCATGAAACCATTCGGTTTTCATGACGCTTTTTGATTGTCTTTTATTTCCTACACATCATCCGAAATCCTGACCGCCCCGTGTTTCGATACGGCTTTCGAGAGCGGCAAATCATAAGCCTTATTCGAAAGATCATACCGCGCTTCATACTCGCGGCTCGGCGCCTGCAGGAGGCCGCTCATGGTATCAAACATCAAATCATTGGTGAAGACATCCGCCTTGTGCGCCGACAGCGCTGCCGCTGTCTCAGGATAGGCCGTCCGATAGTCATCGGACAAATACACAAAGAGCGGGACGCGAATCATGTCAAAAGAGAAGACGCCGGCGCTGTGTCCCAGTTTCATATCCTCCCCGTGATCCGAGCAATAAGCCATGGATTGCAAATGCATATGGGCTTTTGCATAATCAAAGATTTCAGAAATCACCTGATCCGTATAGACCACCGTGGTGTCATACTGATTCTCTATTTCCTCATGCCCCGGCACCTGCACCTGCGGGAAATCCTTCGGCACCCGTTCCTGATACCGCGTGTGGCTTCCCATGAGCCAGATCACCACGAAATGATTGCCTTCGGTGGGCACTTCTTTCAAAAACTCCAAAAGTTCCCGATCGTCACCCATAGATGGCGAAGTCCAGCGCTCCTCATCGGCCCAGCCGGACACCATGACCGCCGGAGAATCACTATTCATCAACTTGTCATGGTTGCTGAGCCACCAGGTCTTATACCCCGCCGCCTTTGCCACATCCAGTATGGAAAGCGTCTCCGTCAAAACTCTTCCGTTGTACTGATTCATTCCGGTCAGGAACATTCCCAGAGACTGCACCGTCTGTGGGAAATTGGAATAACTTTTGGGAAACAGATAAAAGCCGGTCGCTTCACTTTGCGCCGAGAGCCACGGCGTGGTCTCCCCTTCATGGGCGGGGTTAAAGGCACTCATGTGCACACTGGTCTCGCTTTCCCCAATGAGCAAAATCACGGTCCCGGGAAGTGTATCCGAAAGCGTCTTTGCTGCATCCAGATGAAATCCCGCGAGATTCTGCTGGTGCGCCGCTCCGGCTGATTTCACATTTTCTATAAACTGCTTCGCCCGCCGGTATTCCACGAAAGGAAATCCATCTTTCACATTGCCGGATAACTGCATCCCCAAAAGAGCACATACGAAAAGCACTGCGGCCGATTTCCATTTCCCAAGAGCAACCGGCTCCCCGCCCATACAATGCCAGGCCAGCCGACATAAACCGAAGAGCCCAAGCAACAAGCCCGCAGCCACCACAACAAGCACGAACATATTGGCATGCAAGAGCAGGAATCCTTTCGCCTCGCGGAAAGAAGTCTGCACCACCGGAAGCATATCATCCGCCACAAAAGCCGTATGGAAGACGAAATAATATCCCGCATAGGAAAGAGCCATCAGCGAAAAGAAAAATGTCACCGCTCCATAGAGGCCCGCCGCCGGAATCCGCAGCCACCGGTACCGTCTCCCCAGAGAGAAGAGAAGCGCTGAGAAAATGCCCCAGAACAAAGCCACTTTATAGTACGAAGCGATTTCTCCGAAATTCACATTCCATCCCTCAGCAGAGGCCACCAGGATTGGAGGAAATACGGCCATCCAAAGGGCAAGGATCATATACGAGCCCTGCCACAAGCGTCCGCGCAATGACTCGCCGGCCAGGCACTGCCCCAGGAAAAGTGCCAGCCATCCGATCAAAAGATCTCGCACCGTATGCCACGAGCTAAATCCGTAAAGTCCTACCCCCCAAAGCCACATAGCCAAAAGAGCCATCACGCAGGCTCCCTCCATGGCATATGACCGGTACACTTTCATTCCATTTTTGTTGATCATTATGTATTCTCCCTCTACATACTGCTTTACATGCACTTTACATACTATACCACATTTCCAGAGGATTCATTTTTTATCTTTTTTGGTGTATGATTGGAAATGATATTTTTTTACCTATACGAAAGGTCACCATGATGAAATCACTCCTATCCGTAAAAACCACAAAGCATATACTTCCTTTCTTTACCTGCCTCCTGGGCTACATCGCTTTCACCCTTCTCCTTCGCCTGTTGGCTCCCAACGGCGCCAACCTGGGCGCCGAAAAAAATCTGGTCTTCTGGGGCAGCCTGGTTTTCTATCTCATTTCACTGGCAGGACAGTTTCATCTCCGGGCGATGATTCATTTGGGCGCCTTCCTCACTCTCTATCTCTCCACCGCCTTCTTACAAGTCCTCACCCACATGACCGTCAACGGCAAAGAGCTGGTGATCACCCTTTCTTTTGGCGTTTTCCTCTATGGCTTCTACACCGCCATCCACTTATTGCAAAATCTATTTCCCTGCCGCTGGTACCGGCTGGCTATCCGGATCATTTCCTCCCTCCTTCTTGGCCTGCTCCTGCTGTACCCCTTGTGCTTCTGGGGCTACTATGCCATGTCCGGCCAATTCCTCACGGTAGACATCGTGCTCACTCTTTTCCAAACCAATCTCTCCGAAGCGCTGGCATTTATCAAAAATTTCGTAAATCCTCTGTACGCCTTCGCAGCGCTACTAGGCACGGCTGCCCTCTTTACTTTGGCCGCCCGGCAGCAGGAGTATATTTTACCCCCCCCCCGAAAAAACGGGCGTTTGCTCTCATTATCCTTCTTGCTGCCTTCTCTATCGCTAAACTTCCAGCCGCCATGGATTGCCAGGCCGGCAGTCTTATCCTGACTACCAAATATGAACTGGAAGCCTATAAAAATTATGGAGAAAATCAAAAGAAGCGGGAAGCGCAGTTAAAAAGCACCGCGAGCCTCCAACTGACACAATCCGAAAAAGGCATTTACCTTCTGGTCCTCGGTGAATCCCAGACCAGAAATCACATGCAAATCTATGGCTACGCCAGAGAAACCACACCATGGCTGCAAAAGGAAATCGCCAATGGCCACCTGCTCCTCTTCCGGAACGCCTACTCCAATACCGTTTCCACCGTGCCCACCATCACCTACGCACTCAGCGAAAAAAATCAGTACAACGATCTCTCCCTCTCCGATGCCTACTCCCTTCTGGAAGTCGCCAAAGCCGCCGGATACAAAACCTACTGGCTCAGCAACCAGTTCAAATGGGGCCCCTATGACACACCCATCACAGACATAGCCGCCACAGCGGAAACACAAGTGTGGATCAATAACCGGGCCGGCGATGTGGACAACGCCTCCTACTACGATGAAAAGCTGGCCGATGTGCTGCCGGACTTGTCCAATGATGCCCATGCACTCATAGTGGTGCATCTCATGGGCTGCCACTGGACCTACTCCGACAGATATCCAAAAGAATTCGACCGCTTCCATGGCGGCGACGACCGGGTCGACACCTATGACAATGCCGTCCTCTACACGGACCATGTCCTTTCCCGCCTCGTGGAACGGTTACAGCCCTATCCCCATTTTAAAGGCTGGGTCTATATGTCTGACCACGGAGAAGATGTCGATGCGCACCTGGGGCACAATGCCACCCTTTTCACCTGGCCCATGGCGCGCATTCCCCTCCTCATGTCCTTCTCTCCATCCTTTGCAAAAGAAAATCCCGCCACCTTCCGGCAGCTCGAAACGCATACGGATGCCTACTGGACCAATGACCTGCTGTACGAAGCCATGACCACCATCCTCGGTATCCAGGGCGCGCCCCGCACCTCCGACACCTGGGACATCGCCTCGCCTTCCTATGCAGGAAATCCGCAAAATCTGAAAACCCTTCACGGGAAAAAATCCCTTTCCGAAGAATCCCAATAAAAAAAGTGTGACGAAGTGAAATCATTTCGTCACACTTTTTTATTGGGAAAAGTAAGTTCTTTTCTTTGCAGAACCTATTTCTTTCTTATTTCTTCCAGCAAGTTTTCCCAACGGTCATAGACTTTCTTTTCTTCATACTCTTTCATGTCTTCCCTGCCCTGGCGGCCCAGGGTTTCTCTAAGCTTCGCGTCCTTCATCAGCTTGCCCAAAGCGTCGGCCAAAGGCTCTACGCCATCTTCCACCAGAAAGCCATTCACGCCATCCTTCACCAGCTGATTCACCACCGGACAAGACTGATACGCCACTGCAGGGAGCCCCGCGCTCATGGCCAAAGCAAATCCCTCATAGGCCGACGGAAAGCCAAAGATGGCAGCCCACCGGTAGATCGAGAGCACATCGGTCACATCGCCCCGGAAACATAATTTATTTTTCGAAGGAAGACTTCCGGGGAAATCGTCGCTGCAAATACATTTTTTCCAGCCGGTCTCCCCACTTCTTGTTTCCTGCGCCATTGAGACAAAACAGAGTAGGCTGCGCCAGGCATAATTTGAACATCCCTTTACATTCCACATCGCAGTAAAAGCTATCACAAGCCAGCGGCTTTTGCGCAAAAAGCAGGTGCTTGAGTAAACTGGCTGTAGAATTTCGCCTGACCCGCTGCTTTTCCTCCGGGCGCCCAAGCAATAATTCGAGGCTAAATACGACCCTCTGGATATCCTCTGTAGACCGGAAACGAAATGCCGTTTTCTCAAACTCTGTTTTGTACTTGGAAAAAGTATGCAAATAGGCAGATTTTAAAAATGAATCTATATTATGGTGGGGCTCCCAAAGCGGCCCCCTGCCAAGACCATTCTTCCGAAAGAAAAGTCTCCATGCATTCACAATGGATTTCCCGAAAAAATTATGGGCCGTAAATTCGCGAAGCTCCGATTCGGTAAAAACCTTCTCAGAATTATCAAGATATTTCAATCGCACAACCGGTTTCCCGTCGTGAAAAAAGAATTCTTTCTCCACTGGCCTACCTATAAACATATCATCATTGGCATATAAAAAATGCTCTGCCAACCCGGGGATAAATCCGATGTACCTTTCAATGACTGCCGAATTGAAGCAGGGAATGATTTCTGCAGGCATAATTTCCGAATGATCCACAATAGAAATCTTCTCATGATCCGTATCCAGCCAATCCGGTTTTTGCCGATCTGTAACGATGAAAATATGGTGAATCCACGGCGCATACTTCTCGATAGAGCGCAAGGAGTACCGGAGCTCCTCATTATCAAGAAATCGCTTATTCGAAAAACTTTCCTCTGCATCGGTATCTTCCGTTTGATTCATGTAAGCCGCTTTTCTTTTAGCAAAAGCCGCTTCCTTTCCGTCGCACCAGAGATACACCAGATCCACCGGATAATCCATTTCCCCCATCATCTTCCCCCCTATACTCGTTTTCTACGACTGCCGCCGCTTCTGTTTCTTCGCCGCCTTCTTCAGTGCATGATGCTTCGGTTCCTGTTTCCACCGCTGCCAGCGGACCGAGAGCCGGGCCGTCTTCCGCTTCCATAACCATAGCATCTTTTCCCCTGTGGATTTCGGAAGGAGACGCATCTCTGCCGTAAGTCCATCTGCTTCTACAGAAATACAAGTCTCCCGCTTTACCGATTGGCAACATTTTTGAATTTCCGGAAGGCTTTTCTCTTCCCCGTCCAGCTTCCAGTGCAAATCTCCCCGAATGCCATGAGCATAGGCAGAAATCTCCGGCGTCTTTTCCCCGGGCCAGATGCACCAGTCATAGGCCATCTCGCCGTTGCAAAGAATCCCCAAAATCTGCAACGGATGCTCCTCTTTGCCATAGATGCCCCACTCGGCGATGCCGCCACGGCCTTTTGTTTCTCCCACATGAAACTCGATCCACGTCACGCCCTCTTGAGGCTCTATGGGAATCACTGTCTCGCGGCCTTGCTTTCGGAACGTGCCGGTGCCGTAGCGATAGCCATTACTGAAAACCAATTCTCCCGAAAGGATTTGATTCTCTTCTTCTATATTTCCCCAAAAAGAAATGGACTCCACCTGCCGGGGCGCATCAAAGTCCACGCGGCACCAGGATTTCCCATCTCCTTCATCCGGTGTCCAGGCATAATGGGTGAAGGCCGGCTTTACCACCGAAATGTCTTCGGTGTATATCATCTGGAAATCATGCAGATATTTCCCCCGGCCGGAGGAAACCGAGACGCGGCCTTGATGAGCCAGATTGTCCGTCCGCCGCTGCCAGAAAACCTGATCCCCATTGATGATTCGTCCGGCTCTTACGAAAATGCGCTGAGAAATATAGGAGCAAAGAGCTTTGTAAATCACATTGCAGCTCAAATCCATGGTGCGGCAGTCTTCAGGCACCGGGAAGCGGATCCGCGCCTCCCAGGGGAACGCCGGGTCATCACTGCCGAATTCCGGATAGGTGAGCTCTTTTTCATTCACCTTCGACGAAAGGAGGCGGGGGCCAAAGAAATCATCTTTCCCTTCATAGGCAATGCTATAGGCAAAGCCTTTGAGATAGAGAGGCGTATAGTCATTCCCGGGCCGGTTCAAAATCCGTCCCATGGCTGTATCGAGAGCAATGGATGTCATGCGGTGGTCCGGGTGATTATCAAAGTCGGTGCCGATGATCATCTGTGGCTTATATTTCCAGATCACCTGCTCCAGGTCATGAAGCAGGTTCTCCCAGGTATAGCTGGAAGGGTGTCCATAGGTTTCTGTGGCGAAATCCGGTTTGAAATCGCTGCCATAGGTGTGGTCCCGGCCGTCGATGGTCATGACTTTATCCTGGCCATGCATGAAGAGAGACTTCTCCCCCTGCACGCCGCCGTCCGGATAGCCGAGGAAAATCGCATCCTCTGCCGGCACGCCAAGGACCGCCAAAGACGCCAGAGCCTCTTTCATCCGCACTTCCGCCGGATAGAGCCAATCGCCATTGGTCACAAAGACGCAAATCACCCGCTTCCCTTCCTGCCGGAAGCGGTGAATGGTGGCACCGGCCACATTGATTTCATCATCCTCATGAGGGATCACCACTAGAATTGTTTTCATAGACTTTTCTCTTTCCTTATTTCAGTGTCCAGTCGCGGCGTATCCTCTGCCGATCGCAGATGCCAATGGGCAAACACCATACTAACGCCCAGCAACAAATAAAAAATGCGAGCCACCTGCTTCGACACGATGGTAGCGTCTAAGAGGCCATGGGCGGTAAAGCACAGGAAAGCCGCAAAAATGGCCCAGGCAAAAGGATCCGTCGGCGTTTTACCGATTCGCTTCCAGCAGTACCTGAATAGAAAGACCGTATAGAGCACATAGCCCAACGCGCCTATAACACCACCGGTGGACAAAAAATACAGAAACATATTATGCGGATGTATAAGCTGCCCCGCTTCTTTGCTGCCTTGCGGCCGATAGGGCCCGGCGTAAGCCGCCTGCCACTCGCTGCTGCCGATGCCCAAGAGCTTATGATCCTGCCACATCTGCCAGGTGGTCGCATAAATCATAGGGCGTTCCTCGCCCTGCATGCGATAGGCATTTCCATTAGCCAAAGAAATACTGTATCCGATGGCCGCGCCCATAAAGAGTAGCACCACCGCCCCCAAAGCCAGCCTTTTCTTCATGGAAATCCACTGCCGGCCGTGATAGCAGACAGCGATTACAAGCACTACAGAAGCGCCGGCAATCGACAGGAAAGACGCTCTCGTCTCTGTCAAGAGCAAGCAGTAGAGCTCCAGTACCAGCAGAAGGACATAGACCATCCGCAACCATTTCTGTTTCCTGAAATACCAGAAGAGAGCTACAGTAAAAGGAATAAACGATTCCAGCACACAACCGGCGCGAGTGGGAAAGTTATAAAAAGTCACCAGCCGGGTCAGATGCTTCACTTGATATTCATATAAGCCAAAAAGGCAAATGGCAAAACCCAAGAGCGTAAACGCCAGAATCACGCCTTTGGAAATATCCCAGCGCCAGCCCACATAGAGAATCAGCCAAAAGGGAATGGTGAACGACAAGATTCCCAGCGTACTGATTTCCCCGCCAATGACATTTTGCATATTATCCAAATGGAAAAGCGTCGTAAAAACCAACAGCCCATAGACCGAGAGAAGCGCATACCACACATTTTTATCCAAATGGAAGTCTCTGACATATTCCTTTTTATATAAGCTGTAAAAGAAAAATAGTGCAAATACAATCATGGCAATGGACATGCCCGTTTTAATAAAGCGATCCGTTGCTGCGCCACAAGTGATAATAGCCGCCGTCACCGCCGGTATCCACTGCGGGATTTTACTTTCCATCATTTGAAAAATCTCCTTTTTTGCCGTCTTCTTTGTTGATGCGAAACAATCTCCCGCTCTATCCATCCCACGAAAGAAATCAACAACTTCGGCCCATGAAGCACCAGAAATCGCCCCGCTTGCATTGCCGGTGAAAGCGAAAATTTCCCGCAAGACGCCAGGTACTCCTTCATCTGCCCCCGATCCACGTCAGAAAGCACACCGGTCCCCAGGGTCATCGTGTAAGCCCGCAGGGCACTGTGCGCCGCTTTCGCTACGCATGCCGATTCCAATGGCGGTCGATACCGGTGAGCTGCTTCCCCATGCTCTTTCCACGCCAGAAATTTTCCATATCGTGCTCGTATGTAAACCTCTATATTCACGGCATTCATGATACTTCCTGCATTTTCGCAGTAAAAATAGAGACGATCAGTCACAAGCAAAATGGTTTTGGCCCGATAGAAAACGGGCGGTATGGTATACAAATCTTCCATGAGTACGCCTTGGGGAAATCTTATATCTCCCCATACGCTCTTCCTGAAAAGTTTGGCACAAGCGAAATTTGGAATCCGATCCAGTAAGATGGCATCCCGAATCGCTTCTGCATCTTCCGAATACGCCCAGTCCACCGCATCCTCGACCCCTCCCGCTTTCACGTGGTAGTGCCCATGCATCACGATATCCGCCTTTTGGGGGAGCGCATAGTCCAGCAGAATCTGCAGTGTGTCCGGCGCGATATAGTCATCAGAGTCCATGAAATATAGATACTCCCCGTGACATGCCGCCATTCCTGCATTTCTTGCCGCAGAAAGGCCCTGATTCTCCTGATGGATGACATGGATGCGACCATCCTGCTCGCTATAGCCATCGCACATAACGCCACAGCGATCCGGCGAACCGTCATCCACCAGTATCATTTCCCAGTTCTCGTAGCTCTGCTGCACCACGCTCATGACCGCGCGCTCCAGAAAGCGCTCCACCTTATATACCGGCACGATCACGGAAACCAGTGGCTTTTCTCTTGAAAGACTTTCTTCCGT
>CAVHZP010000033.1:0-12782 GCA_963640485.1 bacterium
ACGAAGTATTGCGTCATTGGGCCAGAAAGTCAGATGAAAAGCGATTTAATCAGTGTTTCCCTAGCGGTTTAGTAATCAGTAATTAGTAGTTAGTGATCAGGGCGCGATTAGCTGCCATCACACTTGCATAATTCCTTTTTCAAAGGACACAATAGACGATAGAGATAGATGGAGCTACCTCCCTGGTGCTGATGGATTCTTTGACAGACCAGAGAATGCCCGTTGTCTCTAGCGTTTATTGCGGCCTGATTACTAACTACTGATTACTGACCACTAAACTGATAGCCTTATTTCTTCCCAAAAAGTTTTGTAATACATTCTTTCTCGCGCCGTATAAGCTATGACTGAAAACCGAGAGGGTCATTCAAGTTGTAAATCAAAGGAGAAGATGAAAATGAAACTGGATGTAAAAGCATTACTGGCTGATGAAAATGTAAAAGCGGAGATGGCGAAGTGTGAAGCGGTTTTGGCGGCAGACCCGATGCTGGACCAGCTGGCAGAAGCGGCACGGTCCATCGAGGAAATGTATGAAGTGGCGAAGCATTTCGTGGTGACAGAATTCAAAAATTTCTGCCAGGTTTTTGAAGACGTGATGGAATTCTATTCCGAACCGAAAGCGGCTTTGGCAGACGAACTCCTGGACAATGTAGCCGGCGGCGCCTTCAATTGGTCCACCTTCGGCAAGCTTACTCTCTGCGCAGCCATCGGCTTCCTGATCGCCGGCCCCGTAGGCGCACTGGCCGGGCTGGGGATCGGTAAGGTAGCATGGGTGAAATAATTTGTGATTTATGCTATCGGTTTAGTAGTCGGTAGTCGGTTCGCGCGCACTGATTACGGTTATACGGTAAACGGTTCACGGATACGATGAGGCAGCAGGCAAATGCGCCCCGACTACCGATTACTAAATTTCACGAAAAAATCTATTGACAAAACCTCTTATTTCTTGTATTATATCCCTTGTAATTGATTGCAAGCAGAAGTCATCCGCTTCTCACCTTACAAGGCGCAGGCTACTAAGGTTTACGTATGAACTCAGGGCGGACGGCGTATGCTGTCCGCCTTTATACTTGCAATGATTTCTATTTCGGAGGTGAAAAGAATAGGTAAGGAACTGAGTATCAATGAACAGATTCGTGCCAGAGAAGTACGAGTCGTCAGCGATGCAAATGAACAATTAGGGATCATGTCCCTCCGTGATGCGATTCATCTCGCAGAGGAGAAGGGTCTTGACCTCGTCGAGGTGGCACCGAATGGCCGTCCGCCCGTATGCCGTATCATGAAC
The DNA here is from genome assembly GCA_963640485.1 of bacterium. GTDB lineage: Bacteria > Bacillota > Negativicutes > Veillonellales > Dialisteraceae > Dialister. Next base: position 1,283 of record CAVHZP010000033.1, read on the forward strand.
TATGGCAAGTACAGATATGAACAGCAGAAACGTGACAAGGAAGCCAAGAAGAAACAGAAGGTTTTCCAGATCAAGGAAGTGAAGCTTCGTCCAAACATCGAGGATCACGATTTCTTCGTCAAGCTGAAGAGCGCACAGCGTTTCTTAGGCGAAGGCAACAAAGTCAAGGTGACCATCATGTTCCGCGGAAGAGAAATGACGCACCCTGAACTTGGTCAGGATGTGCTCGATCGTTTCGCAAAAGAGCTCGGTGAAACCATTGTTCGCGAAAAGCCACCGAAATTAGAAGGACGCAACATGACTATGATTGTTGCGCCGAAAGCATAACAAAGGAGAGTATAATATGCCGAAAATGAAAACTCGTCGCGCTGCGGCAAAACGTTTTACTGCAACCGGTTCCGGTCAGTTCAAGAGAAACAAAGCATTCCATAGCCACATTCTCGAAAAGAAATCCCCGAAGAGAAAGAGAAACTTCAGAAAAGCAGCACTGGTTTCCAAGTCTGATTACAAACGCGTAGCAAGATTGCTTCCAAACGGCTAATAAGGAGGATATAAGAGAATGGCAAGAGTAAAAAGCGGCGTAACCGCTCACGCAAGACATAAAAAGATTCTGAAACTGGCTAAGGGCTACAGAGGCGCTCGTCATACCCAGTTCAGAAAAGCAAATGAACTGGTCATGAAGGCTCTCTACTATGCTAGAAGAGACCGCAGAGCAAAGAAGAGAGAATTCCGTAAGCTCTGGATCGTTCGTATCAATGCAGCAGCTCGTCAGAACGGCCTGACCTACAGCAAGCTCATCGCTGGCCTGACCAAAGCAGGTATCGAAGTGAACCGCAAAATGCTGTCCGAACTCGCTATCAGCGATCCGGCAGGCTTCACCAAGATCTGCGAAGCAGCAAAGAACGCTTAATTTCGCCTGAAAGCGGCAGTCTATTGAGACTGTCGCTTTTTTTGTGGTACTATGGAGGGAAAGGGGATAGGGGACAAGGGATAAGGGATAAGGGATAAAGCGCGCTTACCGCAATGTAACCTCCTTCCTTTGGAAGGAGGGCGATGGCCTTGGCCATGGAGGTTGGCTCCTCATTTTCACGGGCATCACCCGCCCTATGGGCACCCTCTTCATAGAAGAGGGCTTGACGCATTTGGCGAAGTAGTCAAATGCGTCCTTATCCCTTATCCCCAATCCCTTATCCCTAAATTATCGCGTTCGAAAGGGCTACCAACATGACCATAAAAGAAATCATCACATTACTCTCTGCCAAAGGGCTCCTCTCAGAGGACGATTCGTTTACGCTGATGAAGCGGGAGGATGTAGCATCAGCGCCACTGTCTCTGCCGCAGCCTTTGATTATTGCAAATCTGACGGAGGAAGAGCGGGCGCCGCTCTCTTCCCGGCTTCTTCGAGTTTACGAAGGGGACTCGCCGGTTCTTCTGGTTTCTCTTCATGGAAATATTCTTAGATTAACCATAGAAGAATTCAATAGTTATGAGATGGCGGGGGACATGCTTTTCTTCTTCGACAGCCGGAAGGGGAAGGTGAGGACGCCTACGCCTTTCTCTATGGCGCCCATCGAGAAGACGGTGAAGACGCTCCTGGCGCCGGGGGGCTGCCCCTGGGACCGGGCGCAGGATCACAGGAGTCTTCGCACCTATTTCCTGCAGGAAGTCTACGAAGTTCTCGATGCTATCGACAAAAATGACATGGCGAATCTCAAGGAGGAGCTGGGCGATGTGCTGCTGCAAATCGTTTTCCATGCGTCTTTGGCGGAGGCGGAGGGCTATTTCTCCATGCAGGATGTGGTGGATGGGATCAATGAAAAAATGATCCGGCGGCATCCCTTTGTCTTCGAAAATATAACGCTTGAGGAGACGCAAAGGGCCTTTGGCGATTGGGAAAAGCGGAAAAGAATCGAAAAAAACCGTAAATATCTGCTTTCCGGTGTGTCAAAGGACTTGCCAAGTCTCCTGTTAGCATATATAATTCAGAAGAAGGTTGGTTCTAGTGGACTGACAGAGGCACTCGATGGAGAGCCGATTTCCAAGGACATGGAAGCAGAAATCCAGAGCATTCTGGCGGAAGGAAATCCGAAGGACAGAGAAGAAAAGGCTGGGCGTCTCCTTTTTGCATTAGACCGTGTAATGAGCGAAAAGGGAGTGGAGCCGGAGCTGGCGCTGCATCGGTTTTCTACTGGCTTCATGGAGCGGTGGAGAGCATTTGAAGAGATGCTTTTCCGTGAGGGGAAGAATCCGGCAGATATGCTGCCCGAGGAAGTCCGCGATAGTTGGAAGAGGTTCGCTGCTGAGGCGGACCATGTCCATAAGAACTAGGGAGAAGCTAAGGTTTCTCTGTGTAGATCCATCATTATTAAAGGAGGATGTTTAGTTATGAACAAAACAGAACTCATCACTGCCGTAGCGCAGGAAGCTGAAATGACAAAGAAAGATGCCGAAAAAGCTGTCAAAGCTGTCATCGACGTTGTATCCGGTGCGCTCGTTAAAGGCGACAAGGTGCAGATCATCGGCTTTGGTACTTTCGAAGTTCGTCAGCGTAAAGCACGTATCGGCCACAACCCGTCTAGCCAGGAAGAAATCAAAATTCCGGCTTCCAAGACTCCGGCTTTCCGCGTTTCCAAACAGCTGAAAGAAAAAGTAAACGTAAAGAAATCCAAAGCTAAAAAAGCAAAGAAATAAGAAATACAAAAGCCCTCACTTCGGTGGGGGCTTTTTTCGTGCATTCGGTGCTTTACGCTATCGGTTTAGTGGTCAGTAATCAGGGTCAGTAGTCAGTGGTCAGGGGTTGGAGGCAGTTGGTGGCGGCAACGAATGTGAGAGCTAGTTGTTTAGTGGTCAGTAATCAGTAGTTAGTGGTCAGGGCGCATTTGGCGGTCGGCGAAATGTTTCCTGCTTCCCTTCGTGATTTTTTTGCGGATTCCGCATTTTTTTCACGAATAGTATATCACAAAACCGATAGCGGAGTCAGAGCCATGTTTTCGCGGCGTTAAATGCGCCCTGACTACCGATTACCGACTACCGACTACAAAACCGATAGCGTAAAGCATTGAGAACTCGCGTCCTGACCCCCGACTACTAAACCGATAGCGTTTCTCTGGATACTCCCTTATTGCCCCCTATGTTATAATCGTATAGGAAACTAGAACTCTTACAGGAAAGGAAGAGGAAGATGGCAGAACCGGCTCGTAAGTTTTTCATATTGACTGCAAGCATAGGGACAGGGCACAGCCAGGCGGCGCGGGCGATCGCGGAGGCGATCCAGCGGACCCATCCGAATGATTCGGTGCGGGTCCTTGATTTCGTGTCCAGCAATGCGTTTTCCATCGATCACATGATCAAGGATACGTACCTGAAGATGATCGACGTATTTCCGGAAATGTATGACCATCTCTACAGCGATTCGCAGAATAGCCGCTTCGGGCAGTTGTCGCAGCGGATGTTGTCGCTGTCTTTCAAGAAGCGGATGAAAAATCTCATCGCTACGTTGAAGCCGGACGCCATGATCTTCACACATCCTTTCCCCGCCGGGGCGGCGGATTTGCTGAAGCAGGATGGAAATATTTCTATCCCGCTCCTGGGGGTCATCACGGACTTCGACATCCACCAGCTTTGGATCAATAAATACCTGGACGGCTACTGTGTGGCGACGCCGGATTTGAAAAGTCTCCTGGAAACTTACGGCGTTGAAGGGGAACGCATCCACGCCACCGGCATCCCGGTGCGCCGGGCGTTCTACGAAAAGGCGATGAATCCCGCGGCCATGGAGAAGGGCACGGTGCTGGTCATGGGCGGCGGCCTGGGGCTGGGGAATGTGGTGGATAATATTTCCCGTCTCGATGCGGTGGACGAGATTTCGAAATTCATCGTCATCACCGGAAAGAATATCAATCTCTATGAAAAGGTGGCGGCGCTGGCAGAAAAGCTGCGACATCCGGTGGAGCTTCACAGCTACACGAATAAGGTGGCGGACCTCATGGCGCGCAGCGAAATCCTGGTGACCAAGCCCGGCGCGCTGACTTGCACGGAAGCCATGGTGATGCATCTCCCCATGGTCCTGGTGAATACGCTCCCGGGACAGGAGCGGGCCAATGCGCTGTACATGAAAAAGGCGGGCTGCGCGGAATGGGTGAAACGGGGCGAGCTCTCGGAGACGGTACAGCGGATTTTAAGAAATCCGGACGTCCGCGCCCGCATGGCAGCAGCTTGCGGCAAGGACCACCCGGATAGCGCCATGGATGTGGTGTCGGTGCTCTATGATTTATTAGGGAAGTAAAAAATCGCTTCGCTCAGGCGAAGTGATTTTTTATTTGCGTAGCGATTTAGTAGTCGGTAGTCGGTGGTCTGGACGCGGAAACCGGAAGTGAGGAGTTAGGAGGGAGGAGTGAGAAGTGATGGTGCGCCGCATCAAATCAAAAAGCGGCGCGAGTTTTGAAAATAGGAACGCGCGTACCTGCATTGCCATAGCAAGGAGCTATGAGGAAGCAGGTACACGCGCATCTGACTACCGACTACCGACTACCGACTACCGATTACTCTCGCTCTAGCCGGGGCAGCTCCATGTACGCATTGGCGGGAGCAGCTTTAAATTCCCCCTTTATAAAATCTCCCGTTTCCTTTAAAATATAGAGTAGACTTCTGTTGGATTTTTTCGTGATGGAAGGAAAAGATATGGATTCTTTATTTGATATGACTTCGGAGGAGCAGGTGAGCTACGCGCCTTTGGCGGATCGCATGCGGCCGCACAGGCTCGATGAGATCATGGGGCAGGAGGCGGCCATCGGGCGGCAGTCTTTTCTGTATCGCATGATTGAGAAAGACACGATCCCTTCGCTTCTCCTGTTCGGACCGCCGGGGTGCGGGAAGACCACCATCGCTTCGGTGATTGCGGAGATGACGAAGAGTCGTTTCGTGAAGGTGAATGCCACGTCCAGCGGCATCAAGGATATTCGCGATGTGGTGGTGAAGGCGAAGGAGGAGCTCTCTTACTATCGCCGGCGAACCATTGTTTTCATCGATGAAATTCATCGCTTCAACAAGGGCCAGCAGGATGTGCTGCTTCCCTATGTGGAAGACGGCACGTTCATTCTGATCGGCGCTACCACAGAGAATCCCTATTTCGAAATCAATGGGCCTTTGCTTTCCCGTATGCGGCTCATTCATTTGAAAGCGTTGACCGATGAGTCCATCATTGCGGTCTTGCGGCGGGCGCTCGCTGACGAGAAGCGGGGGCTGGGGATTCATCACTATGGGGCCACAGAGGACGCACTGTCCCTGATTTCCTCCTACGCCAGCGGCGACACGCGGGTGGCGCTGAATCTTTTGGAACAGTCCTGCGCCATGCTTTCTGATGGCAGCACCTTGACGCCGAAGGAAATCGCCGAGGTGGCCGGAGAGCGGACTGCGGCGTATGATAAGAATCGGGACTACCATTACAATATCATTTCCGCTTTCATCAAAAGTATGCGGGGGAGCGACCCGGACGCGGCGCTTCACTACCTGGCGCGTATGATCGATGGCGGTGAGAAACCATCCTTTATTTCCCGGCGCATCATGATCTGTGCGGCCGAAGATGTGGGCCTGGCGGATCCCCGGGCGCTGCAGGTGGCGGTAGCCGCGGCGCAGGCAGCGGAAATGGTGGGATTTCCGGAGGCCCAAATCATTCTGGCCGAGGCGGTGCTGTACGTGTGCCTCGCGCCGAAGAGCAATAGCGCCTGCGCCGGCATTTTTGCCGCCGAAGGGGAGGAGAAGACCCGGAGCAACTGGTCCATCCCGCTCCATCTCATGGACGCTCACTACGGCGGTGCGAAAAAGATGGGCATTGGCGTAGATTACAAATACCCCCACGACTTCGGCGGCTGGGTGGCGCAGCAGTACCTCCCCGACGAACTGGTGGGCCACACCTACTACCACCCCCGCCCCCTGGGCGAAGAGGGAAACCTGGTGCGCGCCTGGTGGGAGAGGAAGAAAGGTAGTCGGTAGTCAGTGGTCGGTAGTCGGGGCACGATTACCGGTACCGACAGGTAGACCGTTAGACATCAGACATGAGACTGTCAGATTGTCAGCTATTAGATGTCAGGCCGTGCGTACTGTTTCTGTAAGTCCGTATAATCGTTGATTGACTCTCTGGGGAAACACTGATTCTTCGATTTAACCAGTGTTTCCCTAGCGCTAAATGCGTCCCGACTACCGATTACCGACCACCGACTACTAATCACTGACTACTGACTACTACCCACTTTATCTTTATACCCTTACTAATCAAAGGAGTGACTTATTTCTTCTATGAAACGAAAAACGGAAAGGCCGAGGCGGACACAGAAAAGCAGCCACGGGAGCAACTACGAGATTGCCGGCGTAGCGCTGTTCCTCTTCGGGCTCTTTGTGCTGTTTAGCCTTTTTAGTGAAAATACAGGGACCTTTGGCAGCATCAGCGACAAGGGGATGCACTTCGTCCTGGGCGTAGGGGCGCCATTGGGAGCCGTGCTGATGATGTGCTTCGGCGGTCGCTATGCGCTCACGTCCCGCGGGATTTCCTGGAATCGCCGGGTGGCGCTGGGAATCTTCCTGGTGATGCTGCTCCTGGCGACGCTGCATCACTTCGCCGTGCCCTTTGGCCAGGAAATGGACGTCCCGGCAATTCTCACCTATGGTGGTATCATTGGTGCCGGATTTTGCGTTGTGTTCCATGAAATTATTGGCTTCTGGGGCACTACACTTCTCCTCCTGGGGGCAGTGGTGATCGATGTACTGCTATTGACCCGGTGGTCCCTGGCAGCAGGGGCGCAGAAAGTGGGCAGCAAAGCCCAGGTGCTCGGCAAGAAAACAGAGCAGAAATTTGAGGACGTGGCGGCACGGATTCGCGAGAAAAAGGCAGAGCGGGATGCCGCTAGAAGCGCCGCCCGCCTCGAAGTGATCGAAGAGAAACCGACGGAATTTATTTATAAAAAGAATACAGAAAAAGAGGAAGAGCTCCCCGAAGAAATAGAAACGCCAGCGCCTGTCGAAGTGCCGGTAGAAGAAACGGTAGAAGTAGAGCCTGCGCCGGTGGAAGCAGTCATTGAGCCGGAACCGGAAGAAACGCCAGTCGAGGAAACGCCTGTAGAAGAAGTTGAGGCGGATATCGAGGAAAAAGAGGAAATCCCACCGGAGCCGCCGCTGCCGGAAGAGGAACTCCCTGAGGACTCTATCGAGGAACCAACGGAAGAACCTATCGAGGAACCTGTGGAAGAACCTTACGAAGCACCGGTTTCCGAAAATATGCCGGAAGAGGATTCTTTCCCTGAAGAGGAAATAGAAGTTCCACCGGAACCGGAAGAAGAGCCGGCAGAAGAGGCAGAGGAAACGCCAGAGGAAGAGCCGCCAGCGCCGGTGCCGGTAGCCGCCGTGGCAGCGCCTGTCGCTCCGGCGGCGCCAGTTCCCGAGGAACCGCAATACCAGTTCCCGCCGCTCTCGCTCCTTCATGCCGGAAAATCGGGGGCCAGCGGCTCCACTGATACGGCACAGAAAGCAGCTTTGATCGAAACCACACTGAATAGCTTCGGCGTCCATGCGAAAGTGATTCACTACAGCGTAGGCCCCACGGTGACACGGTTTGAATTGAAGCCGGAAATGGGCGTCCGCGTGAGCAAGATCGAAGGGCTCTCCAATGAGCTTGCTATGGCACTCGAAGCCACCCATATCCGCATCGAGGCACCGATCCCCGGTAAATCGGCGGTGGGAATCGAAATCCCGAATACCAAGGCTGCCTCTGTACCGCTTCACGATGTGCTTGCCAGCGATGAATTCCAGCAAGGCCATGGTCATATTTTAGTGGCATTAGGGAAAGACATCACCGGCAAAACCGTGGTGACCGACCTGGCCAAAGCGCCGCACCTTCTGATTGCCGGCTCCACCGGCAGCGGCAAGAGTGTGTGCATCAATGCCATCATCACCAGCATCATTTACCACAGCCGCCCGGACGAAGTGAAGCTCATGCTCATTGACCCGAAGGTGGTAGAGCTCAGCGTGTACAACGGCATTCCTCACCTCCGCACAGAAGTGGTGACGGACATGAAGAAAGCCCAGGGCACGTTGAATTGGGCGGTGCGGGAAATGGAAGCCCGCTACCAGCTCTTTGCGGGTGCCCGGGTAAGAAATATCGAAGGCTACAACAAAGCCAATCCCGATAAGAAGATGCCTTACATTCTCATCATTGTCGATGAATTTGCAGACCTCATGAATGTGGCAGCCAAGGAAGTGGAAGTCCTCATCCAGCGCCTCACCCAGAAGGCGAGAGCCGCCGGCATCCATCTGATCCTGGCGACCCAGCGTCCATCGGCAGACGTCATCACCGGCGTCATCAAGTCGAATATCCCCAGCCGCATCGCCTTCATGGTAGAGTCGGGGCTGAACTCCCGCATCATCTTAGACGAAGGCGGCGCCGAAGCCCTCCTGGGCAAAGGGGATATGCTCTTCAAGCAGGCGGGGGCCTTGAGCACCGTCCGCATCCAGGGCGCCTTCATTTCCGATGAGGAAGTAGAAGACGTAGTGAATTATGTCAGAAATGAATGTCTGAAACAGGAAGCCGTAGTGACCTACGAACCCATCGATCTTTCCATTCCCGAAAAAGCGGATAATCCGGAGGACATGGAAGAGGAAAAAGACGAACTTCTCGCTGAAGCCGCCGAGTGGGTCCTTGACACCAAGCGGCCTTCCGTATCAGCTCTGCAACGCCGCTTCCGCATCGGCTACACCCGCGCCGGCCGCCTCATGGACAACATGCAGCGCCTCGGCATCGTAGGCCCCGCAGAAGGCACCCGCCCCCGGGACATCCTGATGGATAAAAGCCAACTGGCGGCGGTGCTGAAAGCGGAGGAGGAAGGAAATGAGTAATCAGTAATTAGTAGTCAGTGATCAGGGCGCAGCTGACTGCTTCTTCACTACCGTGATTCGTGTACCCGTATGATCGTGATAGCAGTAAAAGCGCACGGTCACCCGGTTATACGGTGGACGGATATGATGAGGCAGCAGGAAATCGCGTCCTGACTACTGACCACCGACTACCGATTACAAAACCGCAGCAGTTGTTTCCCTTTTTTCCAAAGGAGGCGCCTTATGAAGCGTTTTATGTCCGTCCTGGTCTTTCTGCTCCTGGCCTGCGGGTCTTTCCTTGGCATCTGGCAGTATGCGAAGGGGCAGGAGGAGAAGAAGCGGGAGGAGAACCACCCTATCGACAAGGTGGTGATCGTGACGGACCTTCCTTCGGGCACTTTGGAGCCCATCGGCGAGGCCTTCTATGCCGAGAAGGGGATCCAGTTCGAGATTTCCTATAGAAGCACTGCCGACCTTCTGAAAGGGAGCAAGGGAAATAAAGAAGGCGCGCCGGCGGATGTGTATATTTCCTCCCAGGATATGCTGATGAAGCTCGCTGACAGCGGGTATCTCACGCCCTACGCGTCCCAATACACCGATACAGCGCTGAACCTTTTCAAAGATGAAGAGGCCTACTGGACCGGGCTGTGGGTAGACCCGGTGGTTTTTGCGGTGAATTCCGATTTCGCCAGGACCCATCCTGCCTTTGCCTACACTTGGGACGAAGTGTGCACCCGCCAGTCTGTGGAGCTTTCCATGACCGATTTCATTGCAGCAGACATGTCGAAGGATATGCTCATGTGCATGGCCGAGCACTTCGGGCCGGAGTATACCTTCTTCCTGCTGGCCCGGGCGCAGCAGCACCTGGTGCAGTACGGGAAATATTTATCCACGCCGTCCCGCATGGCGGCTATGGGGAAATGCGACATCGGTATTTCCGGCCTCAATGAAGCCATCCGCACCCGCATGGAGGATATGCCTCTCGCCATCCATTATCCCGAGGACGGTTCGCCCTGGTACTTGTACGGCATCGGCCTTGCGGCAGAGAGCGCTCACCCCGAGCGGGCGACGGTGCTCATCGATTGGCTATTGACGCCGTATCACTACAAATCGGTCATGGAGAAGAATAGGCTCTATTATATATATGTAAATGATGATAAAATCAAACCCGATGCCGCTGGCAATGAACTGGCGTTTTGGGAATTGGAAAAAAGATATTTCGAGGAAGGCAGGAAAGACCTGCTCAATCAATGGGGAGAAAAAATTCGATTCGGAGGTAGTAAAAGTTGAGTGCAAAGAAATTGGGATTTGTGAGCTTGGGTTGTTCGAAGAACCTGGTAGATACAGAAATGATGGTAGGCATCATGGAGAAAGCGGGGTATGAAATGACGGAGGATCTGGCAGAAGCCCAGGTCATCATCATCAATACCTGCACCTTCATCGACCCGGCAAAGGAAGAATCCATTCAGACCATCCTGGAAGCCGCAGAGTACAAAAAGACCGGAAAGTGCGAACGCCTGGTGGCTGCCGGCTGCCTGACCCAGCAGTACAAACATTCTCTGGGACAGGAAATCCCGGAAATCGACATCTTCATCGGCACCGATTCCTGGCAGGAAATCCTGGACGCTGTGAATGAATCCTATGCCAATGGCGGCGAAAAGGTGTACAAATTCAATACCACCCCCTGCGCCAACGAAGAACTCATTCCCCGCGCGGCGCTGACACCGAAATACACCGCCTATGTGAAAATCGCCGAAGGCTGCAGCAATGGATGCACCTTCTGCTACATTCCTTACGTGCGCGGCCCCATGAGAAGCCGCCCGATCCCGTCGGTGGTACACGAAGTGAGACGCTTGGCATCCGAAGGGGTGCGGGAATTCAACCTCATCGCCCAGGATCTTTCCTGCTACGGCAGAGACCTCAAGAATGGTACCAACCTGGCCGCTCTTCTCAGGGAACTGGTGAAAATCGATGGCGTGAAATGGATCCGTCTTTTCTACCTCTATCCCACCTACTTCGATGACGAGCTCCTCTCTGTCATCCTGTCGGAAGAAAAAATCTGCAAATACGTGGACATCCCGTTGCAGCACATCAGCAATGCCGTCCTGCAGCGCATGCACCGGAGAGACTCCTCTGAGAGCATCTACGCGCTCCTGCGTAAACTCCGTGCAGCCAGCCCCCGCATGACCATCCGCACCACGTTGATGGTGGGCTTCCCCGGAGAAACCGACGCAGATTTCCAGGAACTTTGCGATTTCATTCAGGAAATCAAATTCGACGACATGGGTGCCTTCAAATTTTCGCCCCAGGACGGCACTCCGGCGGCCCGCATGACTGACCAGATCGACGAAGAAGTGAAAGAAGACCGCTACCACCAGCTCATGGCGATCCAGGCAGGTATTTCCGAAGAAAATAACGGCAACCTCATCGACACCTACGCTGAAGTATTGGTAGAAGAAATCATGGAAGACGGCGAAGGCCACAAACAGGCCAAAGGCCGCACCTCCTACCAGGCGCCGGAAGTGGACGGCAATGTGTACATCGACAACCCCGAAGGCCTCGATCCCGGCGATTTCGTCAAAGTACATATCGTGGACGGGTATGCGTATGACCTTATTGGGGAAATAGCAGAGTGAGA
>CAVHZP010000034.1:0-12737 GCA_963640485.1 bacterium
CTAGGGAACCACTGATTAAATCGTTATCTGAAATCATTCTAGAATTTTTATGCAAGACGAGGAAAAGGAATCCGAGAATAGTGAGCTATTTGAGGATTTCTTTGACGAAGTATTGCTTAAAAATTCGTATGATTTCTGATTCTTCGATTTAATCAGTGTTTCCCTAAGCATTCAAATGCGCCCTGATTACTGATTACTGATTACTAATTACTAAAAAAGAAAAGCCGCGAGAAAAATCTCGCGGCTTTTTTTACATTTCGTATCCTGCCCCTTCCAGCATGCCTTTGAGTTTCCCCAGAGTGCGGTGGAGGATGACGCCCACATTGGACGGCGTCATGTCCAGGGCTTCGGCGATTTCTTTATTGCTGATGCCCATGAAGTATTTCATGGAAACGATCTTTCTCTCCCGTTCCGGCAATTTTTCCAACGCGCAAAGGAGGTAACGGTCACCTTCTTCGGAAACCACTTGCTGCTCCGGCGTGGCTCTTTTGTCTGCGGGGTCGAAGAATTCTTCCCAGGTAGTTTCCTTCGAAGCGGTCTGCTTCCGGTAGAAGCTGGTCATCTCATTGATAGCGATGCGGAAGATCCATGTGGAGAAGGCGCCCTTCTCGCTGTCGTAGTCTTTGAGATGGAGAAATACTTTTTCAAAGGTGGTGCTGATGATGTCATCGGCGGTGTCGTTATTTTTCACTTTGGCGAAAATATAACTGTACACGCGAGGGAAGAAATAATCATAGAGTTCGCTGAAAGCGTCCTGCTCGTACTTGGCTTTTTCAGCCAGCACATTATAGTAAGCGGATTTCTTTTCAGCGATTTTTTCCTGCCAATTCTCCATGTCGCGCCTCCTATGCCAGCTGACGCTTCGCCAGGCGGGCGAAGATGCCGTCAAGCTTCATCAATTCATCAAAGGTGCCCTGCTCTGCCACCACGCCTTGATCCAGGACGACAATGCGGTCCGCCCCTTTGATGGTGGAGAGGCGATGGGCGATGACGATGCGGGTGGCTTTCATCTTGTCCAGACTTTCAGTGACGATGGACTGGGTATGGTTATCCAGCGACGAAGTGGCTTCGTCGAGCATGACCACCGCCGGATTCCCTGCAAGCGCGCGGGCGATCAGGAGACGCTGACGCTGGCCGCCGGAAATGTTGCTACTGCCTTCACTGATGATGGTGTTCATGCCCATAGGCATTTCGCGAATGTCGTCGGCAATGCCTACGAGCTCCGCAGCTTTCCACGCATCGTCTTTGGTGAGCGGCGAGGTGCCGACGATGTTACTGAAAATATCCCCGGTCATGAGCTGGCCGTTCTGCAGAACGACGCCGAGCTGGCAGCGGATGGAGGCCAGGTTCAATTCCTGCATATCGCGGTAGTCGTAGTAAATGCCGCCGCGTTTCGGTTTTTCCATGCCGAGAAGCAGACGGAGGAGCGTCGATTTCCCGCAGCCCGAGCGGCCGACGATGGCCACGTGCTCACCGGCTTTGATTTCCAGATTGATATCTTTCAAGACTTCCGGGCTGTCTTCGTCATAAGCGAAAGCCAGGTGCTCGATCTTGATATTACCGGTCAACACATCGGCATCCACTTTGTCTTCCATGGTTTCCGGTACTTCATTCAGGATCGGACGCAGGTTTTCTACGTGAGGCTTAATGGTGAAGAACTGCGCCACCAGCGGGATGATGCCCACCACGGTAGAGTTGAAGGACGAGAAAGCGGACTGGAAGGCCAGGAATTTCGCATAACTGATGCCTTCGATGACTTGTCCCGAAGATGTGATTTCCTGCATGCCATACATGGCGGTGTAGTAGAGGAGCATGCTCAGGATGAATGGCTGGACCGCGCCTAAAATGGAGTTGTAGTTGTTCTGCCAGCGGAGCTTCATGTTCCATTTCCATTCTTCACCGAACACCTTGGACCACAGGTAGAAGGCCTGGTGTTCCGCCCCATGGACGCGGAATTTCGGAAGGCCATTGAAGATCTGCTGCATGAGGCCGGCAGTCTTGTTGCTGGCCGCCAGCATTTTTCTCTGGTAGTTAATGATGCGGCGGTAAATCACTGCCACGACGAGCATGTACAGCGCCCACACGCCCAAAGCTTCGAGGGTCAACTTCCAGCTGTACCAGAACATGAGGGCGATACTCCAGAAGGAGAAGAAGAAATTGAAGACCTGGCTCACGAATTGGCCGGACACCACCTGCTTGATGGATTCGAGGCCATTGATTCGTTCCAGCAGTTCGCCGGATTCAAACTGGCGGAAAAATTTCGCCGGCAGACGCAGGAGTCGGGCCCAGATGGCTGCTTCGACGGACATATCCAAATGGTTCGTGATACGGAGTGTGGCGATGGAGCGCACCAGCGACAGCGCCGCGGTCACGAAGCCGGTGATCATCATGATCTGCGTTACCGCTGCCAGACCCACATGGTCTCGGATCGGGATGATGTCACTGAAAATGGTTTCAGTGATGATCGGGGAAACGAGAGGAATGAGCCCAGCCAAAAGGCTGCAGAGGATAATGGTCTGGTAGTCTCTCTTCCAGCAGTGTTTGAACATGAAGAAGAGGAGATCCTTGACGCCCAGTTTCCTTTCCGGGAAACCGGCATAGCACTGGAACGCATCCACATCTATGTCTTTCGCGATAGCGTCATCGATGGGAATCCCTTCGGGATGATCCATGTCGTACATACAATAGGAATGCTCGTTGACCGGCACCAGGGCCACCAGGGCTTTCGCCTCGCCGTAGTAGCCCATGAGGACGCCTACGTCTTCTCTATACCAGTCGCCTTCCAGCTTTACGAGGCGCATGGCCATATTGCCCTTCTGCACCAGACGCTGCAGCAGACCGGTCTGGTCGAAGCGGCGAGCCAGGCGGGCGGACATGGAAATATGCTCCGTCGGCATCTCAAGAGCCTGGGCCACGCGGCGTACTACGAAGGCGATGGCTTCCTGCGCCCGGTTTTCCGTCTGCTTCGGATTGATGATTTCCTGCTGCAAGAGGTTATTGATAGACGCATCCATGAGCCTTCTGTGATAGCCTTCGCTGCCATTGACGCGAGACGCTTTCGTATCGGATTGCTCTTTGAAATATTTCTTCAGCTCTCTGGCTAGGACTCTCTGGTTTTTGCTCCAGAAAGCGCATAGACCCTCATAGTCGAGAGAGGAAATACGGTCGATGGTTTCATTGAGATAGGCTTTGATTCCCGTATTGGCAGTGATTTTCTGCGCGAAGAAGGGAAGCTCTGCCATGCGGTGATACCATTTCTGGAGAGCCGATGCCAGCTCCGCTTCGGTCAGCGTATCGGGCTTGGCAGTGCAGATTTCGCACTCGTCCACCGCAAAGAGAACCATTTCCAGATCCTTACTATCTACGGCGAAAGCCGCTTCGTCTGCGGAAAGCTCCATCAGGAAGAGGGAGCTTTTTTCTTTGAGATTGTTGACATAGAGCTCACACTTGCCGGACTTGATCCCTATGACTTCCAGTTTGCCGGAGAGGGTCATGCGTTCGCCGGGATGCAGGCTGATGCCCATACGATTTTCAAACATTATGCCCCTCCTAATGCCTGATTATTCTCAGTCTGTTTCTGCTGTTCCATGATCAGGCGGTAATAGAATCCTTTGGCTTCCATCAATTTCTGATGGGGGCCGCGCTCTACAATCTGTCCGCGGTGAAGGACGATGATTTCGTCGCAGTCACGGATAGTGCTCAAACGATGAGCGATGATGAAGCAAGCGCATCCGCGGCGGCGGATGTTCTTCATGATGTCCTCTTCGGTGAGCGGATCCAGCGAAGAAGTGGCTTCATCGAGAATAAGGAGAGAAGGATTGCAGGCCAGCGCTCTGGCGATTTCCAGACGCTGCCGCTGGCCGCCGCTGAAGTTATAGCCCCCTTCTTCTACCTTGGCATCATAGCTGCCATTCAGTTTCAAAATATCCTGGTGGATGCAGGCATCTTTCGCTGCCTGGATCACATCGTCGATGCGGATGGAGGAGTCAAACATGCTGATGTTTTCTCGCACCGTACCGCTCATGAGGAATACTTCCTGGTCCACCGAGGACAGGGAATTGACGATGACTTTACGTGGAATTTCCGACCGCGGCACGCCATCTAAGAGGACATCACCGCCCCACTGCTCATAGAGCCCTGTCACCACTTTGCCCAGCGTGGATTTACCACTGCCGGAAGCACCGACAACGGCCACCCAACGGCCCGGCTCTACGGTGAGATTGATGTTTTGGAGAAGCGGCGCCGCCAAAGCGCTGTAGCCGAAGGAAATATTTCTCAGCTCCAGATTCCCTTTCAGTGCGGTGCCTTCGAATTCCGGCTCTTTCTCCGGATAGTTCAGTTTGTCGATTTCATAGCGCCGCACGTCGTTCAAGCGCTGCATCTGCATTTCCGTGGTCTGCAGGGTCTGTCCCAGGGAAACCATGTTGTTAAATGGCGACTGGAAATTGCTCATGAGGCTCTGGAACGCCATGAAGATACCGGCGGTCATAGCGCCTTCCATGATGGAGAAGCCGCCGATGGTCATGATCAGCGCCCCATTCACACCGGAAAGGAGCATAGGAATCATGTTGGTGGTCTGGCTCAAAAGGGTGATGCGCTGGCTGGTGTCTAAGACTTTCGCATGGAAGCCGGCTACCTTCGCGAAGAAGTCGCCTTCGTTACCATTGGCTTTGATGGTTTCGATCATCTGCAGGCCGTTCATGGAGTTACCATAAGCCTTGCCGCTTTCCTGCTGCATTCTCATGGTGAGGTCCGTGAGACGACGGCGCAGGTACAGGAAGACCCCCAGGTCGATCAGGCAGAACGACACGCCGATGAATGTCAGCGACGGACTGTATTCATAGAGAAGGAAGAGGAAGAAAACCGCCATGGCAAAGTCCAGAAGGCAGGTGGCTGCCTGGTTACTGAGGACCGCCGCGATGGACTCCGCAAAGCTGGCACGGGAAGCAATTTCCCCGGCGAAGCGCTGCTGGAAGAATTCCATCGGAAGTTTTAGCAGATGCCAGAAGAAGCTGGCTGAGTCGGAGAGGGTGATTTTCTCCTGCCACCTGGTGAGACACCAGGCCCTAAGGAACGACAGGATGCCATTGAAGAGGAAACAGATGGCCATGGCCAGCATGAGATTGGTCATCCAGTCTTTGTGTTTCCCTGTCAGAATATCATCCAGGAAAATCTGGCTCATGACCGGCGAAGCCAGCTGGCATACCAGAAGGCCTAAGCCGATGAGGATGACGAAGAGCACCGCCCATTTGTCTTCCCACAGTTTGTTTTTGATATCCTTCACGACACTATAGCGATGGCCGGAAGGTTTGAAATTGGGACCCGGGCGAATGTTCAAGGCGATGCCGGTGTAGGAGCCTTTGAAATCGGCCCATTTCACCGTACGCCGGCCCACGCCGGGGTCATTGAGATATACAGTATCGCCTTTGATACCTTCTAAGACGACGAAGTGATTGAATTCCCAGTGAATGATCAAAGGAAATTCTTCTTCTCTCAGCTTTTCAGGCATGATGCGGTAGCCCACCGCTTCACAACCCAATTTGCGAGAGGCCCGGAGCACATTGCTGGCTTTGGAGCCGTCACGGTTGACGCCGCACTCCTTACGCAGCTGCTCCAAAGGGAGCCACAGCCCGTAGTGGGCCAGTACCATAGCCAGGGATGCAGCGCCACACTCGGTGGCCTCCATCTGCAGCACCACCGGTACTTTCACGCGGGGATGCGTTTTGATTTCTGCCTGCCCCATCACATCACCTGTTTCTCAGCCACTGGCTCATCTTATAGAATACCTTTTCGATGGGGGCTATACGTTCTACGATGACAGAGCCGGATACATAGGTGCCTGCGGTGATGGCTTTGTGTTCACCCACCGAAGAAGTCCACAGATAGCCGGATTCATCATTTTTATTTTTTACCAGATCGAAACGAACTTCTACCAACGCATTTCCCAAAGAGGAAACCACCGCATTGGCCATCAAAGAGTTACCCAGATTCCACATAAGAGAGGATTTGTCGATGGGGTACTGGGAAACGGAACGGACAATGCCCAGAAGGCTGCCGCTCTGGCTGGTGTCGGTACCATTGGGGGCCAGCTGGATGCTCATGCCCGGCTCGATGCGTTTGCCCTGCTCTACGGACACATACATGATGCCACGGAGGTCACTTCTGCCTTCGTCGAGGCGGATGGTGGCGATGTCATCGCCGGCATTGACCATAGCGCCTTCGTCTACGAAGAGCTCGGTGATGATACCTTCATAAGGGCTGTATACACGCTCAGCCGCTGCTTCCGCTGCTTTTCTGGCATCGTGGCTGCTGACGCGAGAGGATACGTCACTGAAGCTGGTGCCGGACTCGATGACATTCTTCGTAGCCAACGTATCAGCTCTCATGGAAACCTGATTCAGGTCGATGATCTGCTGGTTCTTTTTGATCTTGCTTCCCTTACTTACATAGACCCATTCCACGCGGCCGCTATTCAAAGAGGTGATCTTTCTCACGCCGCCGGTGTCGGTGAGAAGGCCGATGCCATCGGCTTTCACCGTGAAGGATCCCATGAAGGACCAGATGACTACGCCGATGACAAGGAGCATCATAGCGGCGAGACCCATCCAGGCGATGGGATTTGTGATGTGAAGAAGCGTGTCCAGTTTCTCCGGAGAACGCATCTTATCCAATGCTTCTCGGCTGAATAATTTTTCAAAATTGATCATTCTCACTCAGCCTCCATATCGACTTCTACTCTCTGGCCATCTTCCAGACTTTCCCAACCGGACATAACCACGATATCGCCTTCCTTGACCCCTTCCAGGATTTCTGCATAGTCATCCCCGATGGAGCCCACCTTGACGGTGCGCTGTTCCAGTTTGTTATCCGGAGTCACCACATAGAGATTGTACACGGTGCTGTCGTCATTGCTGTCGTCAAAGAGTGCGCCATAAGGCACAGCCAGGACCTGGCGTTTCGCCGTATTGGTAAGGAGGAGATTGTCATAGGTCTTCGCTTCCAGTACGCTGGTGGGGTTATTCACGTAGAACACCACGCGGCGGATATCTGCCGGCTGGTCCAGAGACGGATAAATGCCCTGCACATCGGTCAGGAAGGTACTGAGGTTTCCCTTATTTCCGGCACCATACTCGGTGTCATAGGCTTTACCCATGTCCCAACGGCGGAAAGACAGCTCCAGTTTCGCATTGGCGCCGTCAGCCCCCAGGAGAGAGCGGACTTCGGTATCTTCCATATTCAGGGCGAACCACAAGCGGGAGAAATCGCCCACCAGGCAAATCGGTGTGCCGGCGGTGACGAAACTGCCCTGGTCTTTGTAAATCACCATGACTACGCCGTCCACGTCAGAGGTGATGTGGAGTCGGGTCTGGTTCAGGAGCGCCTGGTCATAGCTGGCCTTCGCGTCCACCACCTGCGCCTGAGCTGCTATATAGTTCGCCCGGGCTTCATCGTATTTCTCCATAGCTACGGCGTTGAGCTTTACCAGGCGGCTGTAGCGGTCGAAGCTGTTTCTGTACTGCAGCTCAGCAGCTTCCGCTCTCTTCAGCGCACTTTCCGCCTGAATGATGCGCAGCGGCACTTCCTCATTGGAAAGGACGGCCAAAAGTTCGCCCTGCTTCACCGGCTTATTCTTATGAAGAATATCCGAGGTAATCACGCCGTCTACGCGAGTGATCACATCGGCGGCCTTGGTGGCCTGCATCGATGCATTTTCGACGTCATAGGAAGGATGGAGCTCCTGGTAGCCGACCTTCGCTGCCTGCACTGTGATAGCCTGCTTGCTCATCCGGTCCGCGATGATCCGCTCCCCTTCGTAGTTGACGAAAATACCGTAGCCGATCAGCGACACCGCTAAGACGATGACCATCGCCATGGCTACCAGATAATACTTTTTCACCTGCTAATCCCCTCTCTTCTAAAAACCCTTTGGATTCCGGAAACCGCCAATGCCATTCGCGATCCCGAAAATGCTTATGGAAATAGAAAATACTATATTCTGTTTTATTTTATCATTGTCATCCGCTAAACGCCATAGAAAATCATGGAATCTATATATTGTTTATGATCGTGTTTAAAAAAAGCGCAGCAGAAACGAGAAATCCCATTTCCGCTGCGCTTTTGGGTAGTCGGTAATCGGTGGTCGGTAGTCAGTGATATTTCCATTTTCCGCTGTCATAAGCACACAAGGTCTACAGTCACACGGTAAACGGTTCACGACTACGGCGGGAAAGCAAGAAAACGCGAACCGACTACCAACCACTGGCTACCGACTACTAATCTCCCCTTATGCCTTTCTGCCTACTCCGCTCACAAACCTTGCGATATACGCCGTGATGATATAGAACGCCGGAATGAGGAAGACGCCGAAGAGTGTAGCGAAACACATGCCGCCTACGACCGCCACGCCCATGCCGCAACGAGCCGCTGCGCCGGCGCCGGTTGCCAGAGCCAGCGGCAAGCAGCCGATGATGGACGTGAACGCAGTCATAAGGATTGGGCGGAAACGCAGCTTCGCCGCTTCCATGACAGCTTCCATAGGATCCATGCCTTTGTCCACGCGCTCTTTCGCAAATTCTACGATGAGAATCGCATTCTTCGCGGCGAGGCCAATAATCATGATGATACCGATCTGCATATACACGCTGTTCTGGTAGCCATCGCTGGTGGAACCCAGGAAGGCAGCCAGCTTATTCACCGCGTACTCGGAGAAGAGAGCGCCGAAGATGCCGGTGGGCACGGTGAAGAGTACCGCCAGCGGGACGGACCAGCTTTCGTAAAGCGCCGCCAGACACAGGAACGCAAAGACCAGTGCCAGGCCGAGCACCTTCATAGTGGAAGAGCTGGATTTATTTTCTTCGCGGCTCTGTCCGGACCACTCGATGGTGGTGCCCGCCGGAGCCACTTGTTTCACCACTTCTTCTGCCGCAGCCATGGCTTCGCCGGAGCTGTAGCCATCGCCGGCATTGCCTTGGACAGAAATGGAGCGAATGCCATTGAACCGGCTGATGGACGACGGGCCGGTGGTGATGGATTTCGTGAGAATCGTATCGAGCGGAATCATCTCGCCGGACGAAGATTTCACGGAAATAAATTTCAAACTGTCCGCTTCCGAACGGTAGCGGGTATCGGCCTGCAGCATGACTTTGTACGCCCGGCCGAACTGGTTGAAGTCATTGACCTGGGTACCGCCGAAGTTCACCTGCAGCGCCGTGAAGACGTCGGAAAGCTGGATGCCCAGATTCTTCACCTTCTCGCGGTCCACGGTGTACTGGTAGCTTGGGGTATTGGCTTTGTAGCCGCTGCGCACCGCCGAAAGCTCCGGCCGCTGGTTCGCCGCCTGCACGATCTTGGACGCCATATTTCCCAACTCTTCATCAGAAAGGCCGGTGTTGTCCTGCACCTGCATGGACCAGCCGCCTTCCATACCGAGCCCCGGCAGCGACGCCGGGCTGAAGGCCATGACCTGCGCCTCCGGATGGTTCGCTGCTACTTTCGTATTGAAAGTGGAAATAATGGCAGAGAGACTCTTCTCGGTGGTGGTGCGGTCCGCCCAGTCTTCCAGACGGATATAGAGGTTGCCGGAGCCGGCGGAGCTGTGAGACATGACAGCGTCCACGCCGGGGATCTGCCGCGCTTCTTCCGCTACCGCGTCCACCACTTTCACGGTCTGATTCATGGACGTGCCTTCGGGCATGGTGATGCCTGCCATGAACATGCCCTGGTCTTCATTGGGCACGAAAGTGGACGGCACCAGCTTGTAGAAAAGTCCCATGAGGCCGCAAACCAGAATGAGGAACACAGCGGCATATTTCAAGTGGTGAATCATCCAGCCCACTTTGCCGGTGTACTTGTCGCGGACAGAGTCAAAGGCTGTATTGAATACTCTAAAGAAACGGCCGAAAATTCCTTTCTTCGCCGAATCGTCATTGGGTTTTAAAATCATACCGCACAGCGCCGGCGTCAAAGTCAGCGCCACGATGGCAGAGATGGCCACCGATACGGTGATAGTGAGAGCGAACTGCTTGTAGAGCACGCCCATGGTGCCGCCCAGGAACGCCACCGGAATAAAGATGGCTGCCAGCACCGCGGTGGTGGCAATAATCGGCCCCTGCACTTCATCCATGGCGATTTCCGTGGACTCCTTCGGAGACAGGCCGTCCCGCTCCATGTGCTCTTCCACGTTTTCGATGACTACGATGGCGTCATCCACCACCATGCCGATGGCAAGAACCAACGCAAAGAGCGTCAGTGTATTGATGGTAAAATCCAGTACCACGAAGGTGGCAAAGGTACCGATGATGGAAACCGGCACCGCCAGCACCGGGATCAAGGTAGTGCGCCATTTCTGCAGGAACACGAAGACCACCAGGATAACCAGCAGCAACGACTCGATGAAAGTCATTTCTACTTCTTCGATGGACGCATTGATGAATGCCGTATTATCTACGACGATTTTGTAATCCAGGTCCGGCGGGAAATCGTCCTTCGCATCGGCCAGGATTTCCTTCACCGAAGTCACCGTCTCCAGGGTGTTCGCATCGTTGGTGAGCTGCACGCCGAAGCCCACGCCGGTCTTGCCATCAATTTTCGAATCGCTGTCCGAGCTTTGCGCGCCGGTCACCACTTCCGCCACGTCCCGCAAGCGGACAAACTGGCCATCCGAGCCGGATTTCAAAATGATATCGCCGAACTGCTCTGCGGTGGAGAGGCGACCTTCTACTTTGGCGCTGTACTGCTTCTCCTGGTTCTTCGGCGTTGGCGGCGCGCCCACAGTGCCGGCCGGAGCTGCCTGGTTCTGCTCTTTGATGGCGCTGGTCACATCGGACACCGTGAGGCCGCGCTCTGCCAGCTTATCCGGATTCAGCCACACGCGCATGGCGTAGGTGGAGCCGAATGCATTCACATTGCCCACGCCGCTCACGCGCTTCAGCTTATCCAAAAGATAAATGTCGGCGTAGTTTTTCAGAAACGCGGTGTCGTAGGTGCCATTGGGCGAATAGAGATTCACCATGAGCGCCATGTCGCCCGACGATTTCCTGACCGAAAGCCCCGAGGTCTGCACCTCACTGGGGAGCCCGTTCTTCGCCAGGTTCGCCGTGTTCTGCACATTGACGGAGTCCGTATTTCCGTCAGTGTCCAGATCGAAAACGATGGACAGACTGTAGCTGCCATTGTTTGAAGACGTGGAGGACATATAGTCCATGCCCTCGATGCCGTTCAGCTGATTTTCCAGCACCTGCGCCACGGTCTGATTCACCGTCTCCGCGTTAGCGCCGGTATAGCTGGCGGATAGATTGATGGTAGGCGGAGAAATCTGCGGATACTGCGCGATGGGGAGGCTGATCAAGGAAATCGTGCCCAAGAGCACAATGATCAGCGACACCACGATGGCAAAGATCGGCCGCCGTATAAAGAATTTTGACATATTGCCTCCGACTAAGCAGGGATAAGGGATAGGGGATAAGGGATAAGGCGCGTTTACCGCCAGTACTTACAGCTCACCGTTACCGGTAACCTCCATGTACGCACCAGCGCCGGCATGCCTTATTCCTTATCCCTTATCCCTAATCACTTATCCCTAAACCTCTTCATCACTAAGCGAAAGAGATAGTTCTTCCGGTGTAGACATGGTGACATTGAGTTCCTGGCCCTCTTTGAGATTCGTCAGGCCTTCCACCACCACCGTATCATTTTCCGTCAGGCCGCTCTTTACGATATAGTAGCTCCCCACCTTATCGCCTAAGGTGACGATTTTGGAAACCGATTTATTATCCTCGCCGCAAACGATGACGAAGGATTTGTCCAGCACCTGCTGCACTGCTCTTTCCGGCACCAGGAGCACGCCCTGCTGCTGCGGGCTGGTGAGGGTGATGCGGGCAAACATGCCCGGCAGGAGGTAATGTTCATCATTCTGGAAAATCGCCTTCATGGTGATGGTGCCGGTGCTCTGGGACACCTCGCGGTCCATCACGTACTGGGTCGATGTTTCCGAAAGTTTCTTCCCGTTGCTCAACGTCAACGTAGCCGTAGGCGTCATGCTTCGGAGTTCCTCTTTGGAAATCTGATTGTTGGTCTGGTAATTCAAAAGTTCATTTTCACTGATGGAGAACTGCACGTAAATCGGACTCACAGCGCCCACAGACACCAGCGCCGTATTTCCGGCAGTCACATACGTCCCTGTGGCCACATCATCCACCGAGAGTTTTCCCGAAATGGGCGCGCGAATGATAGTGTCATCCAGACTTTCCTGGGCCTTCTGCAAAAGGGACTGCATATTTTTATAATTGGACCGGTTCGTATCCACCGTGGCCCGCTGGGTCGTCAGCGTCTGCTCCGCGATGGCACCGGTAGCCGCCAGTTTCTCATAGCGGTTCAAATCGATCTGGGAATTATTCAGCGTCGTCAGCGCCTTATCCACATTGGACTCCGCCGACAGCACATCGGTGCTGTACTGGCGATCGTCGATCTTATAGAGCGCCTGGCCCTTCTCTACGAATTGGCCGCTGGAAATATATTTCTCCACAATGCTCCCCGACACCTTCGGCTTGATCACCACGGCGTCCACCGACTTCACCTGGCCGGCATACTGCTTCGACACCGCCACGTCTTCTTTCAAAACCTTCAAGGCTTTCACAGACACCGCCGCACTCTTCGGCTGCGTCTCTCCGCACCCCGCCGCGGTCCCCAGGATCGCCAGCAAGGCCAGCGCCAAAGCCGCCTTCTTTCTCATTCTCATA
>CAVHZP010000035.1:0-12248 GCA_963640485.1 bacterium
TAATGGGCCAAACTTGGAAATCCTTCTGCAGGATTCCCATCTCCAAGGGGCTACTTTCTTACGCCAGTGTAACAAGCTGCTTTAGATTGCCGCATGAAAAATCCTTATCCTAATAGCATTGCCAGAGGGAGTGGAAGCAGGTAAAAGCGTCCTGACCACCGACCACTGACTACTGACTACTAAACCCGATAGCGGTATCATCGCAAGTGGCTCGGCTGGATAATGCATCCCAACCACCGACTACCGACTACCGACTACGAACTTGCCCATTATATTTCCATAACCAAATAGTTATGAAATCATAGATTCATAAGGGAAATATAAATTTTCGCTTGACAGAATCCCCAAGTTGTTGCATTATACTCATGGCGCGAAAATGGCGCTTTCGTGGGAGATTTTTCCGTTTCCCAAATTTACATTATGGCCACGGCCATTCATTGGAGGAGATTCGAATGCTTCTTGCTTTTGATGTAGGAAATACGAATATTGTTTGCGGGGTATACAAGGACAGACAGCTGATTAAACATTGGCGGGTAGCCACGGACACGCTGCAGACGGCAGATGGGTATGCAGCCCTTTTGGGAACTCTTTTCCGATTGAATGGCCTGGCTTTTGAAGATGTGGAAGATATCATTATTTCCACTGTAGTACCGCCGATTATTCCGATCCTGGAAACCATGTCCCAGCGGTATTTCTGTGTGAAACCAATTCTCGTGGGCCCGGGCATCAAGACGGGACTGAATATTCTCTACGACAATCCGAGAGAATTGGGCGCTGACCGCATCGTCAATGCGGTGGCTGCCATTGACGAATACAAGTGCCCCATGATCATCATCGACATGGGCACCGCCACCACGTTCTGCGTGGTGGATACGAAGGGAAATTACCTGGGCGGCGCTGTGGCACCGGGCATCGGTATTTCCATGGAAGCCCTCTTCCAGAGAGCCTCCAAGCTTCCGCGCATCGAGTTGGTGAAGACGCCGAGTATTATTTGCAGAAATACGGTGTCTGCTATGCAGGCGGGTATTTACTACGGTTTCGTGGGCCAAATCGATGAAATCGTCAATCGCATCAAAGCGGAGCTGAACGAAAAGGATGTAAAGGTCATCGCCACCGGCGGCCTCGCGACCCTCATCGCAAAATCCTCCAAGACCATCGACATCGTAGACCCCATGCTGACCCTGAAGGGCCTTCTGGTGCTCTATGAGAAGAATAAGGGAGATAAGAAGAGGGAAATCTAAGAGGGGTATATAAATCACTCTTAGGGATAAGGGATAAGGGATAGGGGATAAGGGCGCATTTAACTGCTCATACTACTTGCTTTTATCCCTTTATTGCAGAATGGTTCGCGATTCAGCTAACAGCTCTATGTCTGCATTAGCGGTAAGTAAGCCTTATCCCTTATCCCCTATCCCTTATCCCTAAAAAACTACTTGCATTTTTACGGCATAGCGGCTATAATAATTAGCACATGGCCGGTTAGTCAAACGGTTAAGACGCTGCGTTCTCAGCGCAGAGAGTATGGGTTCGAATCCCATACCGGTCACCACAAAAAAGCTGTGGAAAGTGAGAAATCACTTTTCACAGCTTTTTTTATTGTGTAAGGGAAAATGCTATTGGTTTAGTGGTCAGTGATCAGTGGTCAGTAATCAGGCCGCGTCTAACTGCTTTCTCACCGCCGTGAGCCGTTTATCGATACTTTTAGTGATAGCGGGAAATAGAGCATTTTACGGTTAGCCGCCATAAGCCGCTCCATTTTCCTCTTATCTTATGCATGCACGGAGTACGGGCACGCGGCGGACGTGGGGTGGTCGGAAAACGCGTCCCGACTACCGACTACCGACCACCGATTACCGACTACCGACCACTGATTACTAATTACTGACCACTAAACCGGTAGCGTCAATTAAATACCACTTGCACCAACCCCATATACACTACGGTTCCCAGTGCCATGGAGAGCATCATTTGGCGTTTCCACAGGTGGACGGCGGTGGTGAGGAGGAGGGCGAGGGCTTCGGGGATGCCGTGATTTCCTTCCGTCAAAGAAATGTCTTTCAGGCAGTAGACCACCAGAAAGGCGAAGACGGCGGAGGGGAGGGCTTTACCCAGGTATTTCACATAGCCCGGCAAATCGCTTCCCGGCTTGAAGCAGAGGAAGGGGAGGAAGCGGGTAATCATGGTGCCCAGGGCGCAGATGGCGATGATGGCGGCTTCCTGCCAGAAGGGGAGTTCGTTCATAAGAAGCCACCTGCCTTTTCGATGGGTTTACGGAAGGCGGTGATAATGAAGAGCATGCCGGCCATGGCAGGGATCACGAAGGAGTCTTTGCCGAAGATTGCGAGAGCGAGCACCGAGGCAGAGAGGCCGATGAGGGCGGTGTAGTGTTTCTTCTCTTTCAGCCATTGTTCCAGGAAGATGACGAGGAACATGGTGGTCATGACGAAGCTGAGACCCCTTGTGTCGAAGTGGATGAAGCTTCCCAGGAGCCCGCCCACGGCGGCGCCGGTGAACCAGTAGGTGTAGTTCAAGAGAGATACCCAGAAATAAAACCAACCCTTGTCGATGTCGTAGGGGATGGTGGCGGAGTAATTCAATGCGAAGGTCTCGTCACACATCATGAAGATGAGGAATGGCTTTTTCCAGCCGGTGCCCTTGTATTTCTCAAGCATCGGCAGCCCGTAGAAAAGATGCCGCGCCTGCACGGTGAGGGCGATGAGGAAGGTCTGCCAGGGGGCGAAAGGGGAGAGGAGCATGGAGACCGTGACGAACTCCAGGGAGCCGCCGAAAATGATCATGGCCATGCAGGTGGGATAGAGGAAATCAAATCCCAGTGAATTCATGTAAAATCCGTAGGCAAAGGCCACAAACCAGAATCCCGCAAAGATGGGGATGGTGAGTGGAAATGCCTCTTCTAAGGCCCGAAGGGCCGGTCCATTTTTTTGAAACATAAGAGCCTCCTAAAGCTCAGGAAGATGGGGGGAGTGCGTTGGTGGCGTGGCCGCTGGTGCATACATCTCTATGTTGCTCCTAGCGGCTAGCTACTGGCTGCTAGCCGGCTAGAGGAACATATTGCTGGTATTTAAATAGCATGGCACGTTTAAGAGAAACGGGACATGTTTTGATGACTGCTAATAGCGTGGGCTTTGCGCATAGCGTTTCTTGATGAGCCTGGGCACTAGCCGGCTAGAAGCCAGCAGCTAGCAGCCAGGAGCTTCATAGACATGTATGCACTAGCGGGCGCAGGTACGCGTGCCTTATTTCTCTGCCTTGTGCACCACCACCTGGGGGTAGGGGATGTCGATGCCGGCGGCGTCGAAGCTTTCTTTGACCTGGATGTACATGGCATTCAGGGCTTCGTAGTATTTCGTCCGGTCTACCGAGGCGCGGACGTAGATGCGGATAGAGGACTCTGCCATTTCGCTCACGTAGACGGCGAGTTTCTCTTTCTCGATCACATAGTCTGACTCGGTGAAGACTTTCTGCAGCAGGGCGACGCAGGCTTTGAGGTCGGTGTCGTAGCCCACATCGAAGGTGTATTCCAGGTTGCGGATGTCGTTGGTGGAGAAATTTTTAATCACAGTCTTGGTTAATGAGGAATTGGGCACCACGATGCGCTGATTTCCCAGGGTGGAAAGCATGGTGTACATGATGCTGATGGATGCCACGGTGCCCTGGCTGGTGCCGATCTGGATGTAGTCGCCCACTTTAAAGGGACGGAAAATCAAAATGAAAATGCCGGAGGCCACGTTGCCGATATTGTCTTTGAGGCCGAGGCCGATGGCGAGACCGATGCCGCCGAAGGCAGCGGCCAGGGTGCCATTGCCCACGCCGGCGGTGCCGAGTGCCACGATGGACACGATGGCGAGGCAGAAGAAGAAAATGATTTCTTCGATGAATGTGGTCGCTGACGGGTCTACATCGCTCTTCTTGAGGATGTGCTCTACCACCCGGCGGATGTAGCGGCAAATCACATAGCCCATGAGGAAAATCAGGATGGCCTCGATGAGGTCCACCCCTTTGGTCAAAGCAAATTGGGTCATGCCTTCGATGAAACGGTTGGTGATGTCGATCTCGTCAGTGACCACTTTGGTTACAATATTCTGATCCATAGCGTCTCCTTTGTGAATTTAGGAAATAGAAATTATGTATGATTGTACCATGGGGGAGTGGCGGAGGCAAAGGGAAGAGCGGGATAGGGGATAAGGGATAGGGGATAAGGGCGCGTTTGGCGGTAGCGGGAGATGCGCCTATGCCTTCTTCTCGGAAGAAGGTGGCCGTTAGGCCGGATGATGGAAGTGCAGTAGCGGAAGATGGTCATTGCATCACCCGCCCTACGGGCCCCCTCTTCAGAGAAGATGGCTTGCGTGCGAAAGCAGGCAAACACTCTTATCCCTTATCCCTTATCCCCTATCCCTTATCCCTAACTCTCAAACCTCATTGCAACGAAATCCCGAATCAGCTATAATACAGACAAGCATAATAACGATAAATTTCGATATAGAGGTGACGACATGACAGATGTACTGATTATCGGCGGGGGTCCGGCGGGGTTGAATGCGGCGCTCTATGCGGCGCGGAAGGAGCTTTCGGTGACGGTGGTTTCCACAGACATCGGCGGGCAGATGCTTTTGACTGGGGAAATCGAGAATTACCTGGGGCTGCCGCATATCTCCGGCTTCGAATTGGCGGATCGCATGGAGGCTCAAGTGAAGAAGTATCCGGTGACCTTTGTGACTGCCGGCGTGAAATCTCTGGAAGAGAAGGACGGCACTTTCTTCCTTTCTCTCGATGACGGCGAGACGCTCACAGGGAAGACTTGTATCGTCACGGCGGGGAAGAGAAGTCGCACGCTGGATATCCCGGGAGAAATGAAATACACCGGCCGCGGCGTCAGCTATTGCGCCACTTGCGATGCGCCTTTCTATCGCAAGAAGACGGTGGCGGTCATCGGCGGTGGCGATAGCGCGGTGCAGGCGGCCATCGAGCTGTCGAAACTTTGCGAGAAAGTGTATCTCCTGGTGCGTAGTCGTCTTCGGGCCTCGGAAGTGATCGTGCGCCGCATGGAATCTATTTCTAATATAGAAGTGCGCTTGGGCTTCACGCCGGAGGAAGTGGTGGGCGATAAAAAAGTGACCGGCCTTCGGGTGAGAGAAACGGCGACAGGCAAGGAAGAAACACTGGAGCTTCAGGGCGTCTTCGTGGAAGCCGGCGGCATTCCGAATAATGGTTTCCTTCCGCCTGCTGTCTCTGTGAACGGGAAGGGCGAAATCATTACTGATAAAGAGGGACGCACCAATGTAGCCGGTCTTTTCGCTGCCGGTGATGTGACGGACTCGAAGAATAAGCAGGTCATCATCGCTGCCGGCGAAGGTGCCGCAGCGGCGCTGGCCGCGCATGAGTATCTTTTGATGAAGGCGTGATGCTATGAGAGTGACAAAGAAAATCAAAGCCGAGCAGCTCTCGCGGCTGGCAGAGGTGTACAAGGACGAAGGCACCATGCTCAACTACACCAGCCCCTTCACGCTCCTGGTGGCGGTGATCCTGTCGGCGCAGTGCACCGACAAAAGGGTGAATGTAATCACAGCGCGCCTGTTTCCACGGCTCGATAGCCCGGGGAAAATGGCGGAGCTCACGCTTCCTGAAATGGAGGCGGAGATTCGCGACTGCGGGCTGTATAAAGCGAAGGCGAAGAATCTTCTGGGCATGTGCCATATGCTTCTGGAAAATTATGGCGGACAGGTGCCCGAAGATTTTGATGAACTGGTGAAACTCCCCGGTGTAGGACGGAAGACCGCCAATGTGGTGCGTAGTGTGTGCTGGGGCTATCCTGCCATTGCCGTGGATACCCATGTTTTCCGCGTGGCGAACCGCTTGAAACTCGCCCCCGGCACCACGCCGCTGGAGGTGGAAGCAGGGCTCATGAAGGCGATTCCGAAGAAGGATTGGTCCGACGCCCACCACTGGCTCATCTGGCACGGCCGCCGCGTCTGCACCGCCCGAAAGCCGCAGTGTGAAACGTGCTTTTTGCGAGATATTTGTCCGTCGGCGAAGTGAGGGACAAGGGATATGGCGCGCTTGGCTGCTTTCGTGCACCGGTTCACGGTTACACGGTAAACGGTTCGCGGCTACGATGAGGAAGCAGCCAAACGCGCCCTGATTACTGACCGCCGACTACCGATTACTAACCCGATAGCGGTAGTCCTACTTCATTTCAAAAAATCCCTTGACGACTTCATCTCTTTCGTGTTACCTTAGGGATACAACTTAGAGAATCTGTGGAACTGACGGATTGATGTGGAAATGACCACGTGAACCACAGGATTCGTGTAAAGCCGACCGTCTGGGCAGGGAGACCTACTCAGGCGGTTTTGTGTTTGAGGGAGGGCGCTCTGCGATGAATTTTTGGGGAAGTGGATTTTCTCAAATTCATCGCGGAATGACTCTTTCTCTGTTGCCTCAGGGTTTCCCTTCATTTTTGAAATGGAGGGATTTTTTTATGAAAAGAAATCGTTGGCTCATTGCTCTTTCGGCTATCGGGATTCATATGTCCATCGGCAGCGTCTATGCCTGGAGTGTATTGACCCGGCCGGTGATGGAGGCCATGGGGCTCACTTTATCGGAAACCACCTGGGCTTTTTCCATCGCCATTTTATTTCTGGGCACATCGGCGGGCTTTCTGGGGCCGCTGGTGGAGCGGCTGGGTCCTTCGAAGAGCGGTATGATTTCCGCTTTGTTCTTCGCCGGCGGCCTTTTGGGGACGGCGCTGGCGGTGCATTGGCAGTCTTTCTGGATGCTGTATTTCTTCTACGGCGCCATCGGCGGCATCGGCCTGGGCGTAGGCTACATCACGCCGGTTTCCACGCTGGTGAAATGGTTTCCTAACCATCGAGGCTTTGCGACGGGGCTGGCTATCATGGGCTTTGGGTTCGCGGCGCTTCTGGCCGGGCCGGCCATGCGTTTCCTGGTGGAGCGTTACGGGCTGGTGGAAAATTTCCTCATCCTCGCTCTGGCTTATGGGGTGGTGATGATCCTTTCGGCGTCCTATATCCGCCCGCCGAAGAAAGGGGAAATCCCAGTGATGCTGGAGGATCTCCTGAAAGCGGAAGGGGAGAAGCGCAAAGGGAAACCGGCAGCGGTGAAGAGTCTGACCCGGAAGGAAGCTATGGGCACCTGGAAATGGTACGCCCTGTGGTGGATTTTCTTCACCAATATCACCTGCGGTATCGGCCTTCTGGCGGTGGCGTCGCCTATGGCGCAGGAGCTCATCGGCATGAGCGCCACGGAAGCAGCGTCTCTGGTAGGCATCATCGGCATCGTCAATGGCGGCGGCCGTATCTTCTGGTCTACCATGTCTGACTGGATTGGTCGCGGCGTGACCTATATGATTTTCTTCGCTTTCGAAGTTTTCGCTTTCTGGCAGCTGGCGCATACCACGGAAGCGCTGTGGTTTGAAATCCTGGTATTGGCTGTGATTTCCTGCTACGGCGGCGGCTTCTCCTGCATGCCCGCATATCTTTCCGACCTTTTCGGTGTGAAGCAGCTGGCCTCCATCCACGGCTCCATCCTCACTGCCTGGGGCATGGCCGGCATCGCGGGCCCGGTGATCCTCTCCATGATGAAAGAAACCACCGGCGGCTACAGCGCGACGCTCTACCTCTTCAGCGCCATGCTGGCAGTGGCCTTCGGAATCAGCGTGGTGCTTTGGGGGAGAGGTAGAGGGGAAAGACGCTGACGGTTTAGTAATCAGTAATTAGTAGTCAGTAATCAGGAACTGGAGTCAGTTGGAAAGGGGAGCGGAGGTTGGAGCTGGCGTTTTAGTAATCAGTGATTGGTAGTCAGTAGTTAGGAACGCATTTCCCGCTATTTAAACATAGCGGATTTGTCGGCATGTGGGTGTGGCGGTAATTGCGTCCTGATCACTGACTACTAATTACTGATCACTAAACCGATAGCGTAAAGTACCGCTACCTTACTTTAATTTTTCAAGAAATGGTAAGAACATTAATATAACTTGAAAATTTAAAGCTAAAAACTAATTTTGTTCATATATAATAGTGACAGAAAATTTAAAATTCTCATGGACTATATGAGAAACAAAAAATCTGTCAGGAGGACCATTATGAACAAAAAAGTATGGAGAGTAGCAGCTTTGTTGTTGGCAGCGGGTGCCATTTTCGTAGCCACCGGGTGTGGCGGAAATGCGGCGTCCAGCCAGGCCGAAGCGACGAAGAAGATCACCGTGGCTGTGGAAGCATCCTATGCGCCTTTTGAATACAAAGATGAAAAGAGCCAGATCATCGGTTTCGACGTGGACCTGATGAAGGCGATTGCTGCGGAAATGAAAGTGGAACCGGAATTCAAAAACATGACTTTCGACGAAATTTTCCCGACCGTAGGCGAAAAGAAAATGAATCTGGGTATTTCCGCTATCGGCGCCACCGAGAAGAGAGCGCAGTACGTGGCATTCTCGGATCCTTACTATAGCCTGGGCAGCTATGTCATCGTCGTTCGTCCCGGTACCAAAGGCATCCACGGTGCGGAAGACCTGGCGGGCAAAGTGGTAGCTGCAGAAAAAGGCTCCACCAATGAAGATAAGGCGAAATCCCTGAACCCAAGCAAACTGGTGACACCGGACTACTATGAAGATGTATTCAAAGCCGTAGAAAATGGCGAAGCCGAAGCGGCTATTGTGGACGAACCGGGCGCCCAGTATTACATGAGCCACCAGGGCGCAAGCAAACTCACCACCGCCGGCACCATTACCACCGATGAACAGTTCGTCATCATCATGGCGAAAGATGATAAAGCCATGCAGGCGGAAGTAAATAAAGCGCTGAAGAAACTGATGAGCGACGGCACCTATGATAAGCTGGCACAGAAATGGTTCTTCAACAAAGCAGCTGACGAAGGAAAGAAATAAGAATCTCATATAGTATGCAAAAACTGCGGAGGCATTTGGCCTTCGTAGTTTTTGCGTGGGAAAAGTAATCAGTAGTCAGTAATTAGTAATCAGGGCGCATTT
Organism: bacterium; assembly: GCA_963640485.1. Taxonomy (GTDB): domain Bacteria; phylum Bacillota; class Negativicutes; order Veillonellales; family Dialisteraceae; genus Dialister. The sequence continues at coordinate 9,026 of CAVHZP010000035.1, forward strand.
GGCGTCGGCGCATACATAGCGATGGTGCCGTTATCGACTTATAGTAATCAGTAGACAAGAACTTATACATATCGGTGTACCTGTATGTGAAAATGGCATTAATTGCGCCCTGACCACTGACTACTGACCACTGATTACTAACCCCCTAGTTCATATCCGCGCGCAGAGCATCTATCATTTCTCCATGTCATCCCTTATAATAGAAAGGATAAAAACGATTCCCCGAGTTTAGATAAGGAGATAGTATGGATACAGAACACATCAGGAATTTTTCTATTATTGCTCACATTGACCATGGCAAGTCCACGTTGGCGGACCGGCTCATCGAAATCACCGGTACCGTGGAGAAGAGGGACATGGAAGCGCAGATCCTGGACACCATGGAGCTGGAACGGGAGCGCGGCATTACCATCAAGGAGCAGTCTGTGCGCCTCAATTACACCTATGAAGATGGAGAGACTTATGAACTGAACCTGATCGACACCCCAGGGCATGTGGATTTCAACTACGAAGTATCCCGCAGCTTGTCAGCTTGCGAAGGGGCGATCCTCATCATCGACGCTACCCAGGGCGTGCAGGCGCAGACATTGGCGAACGTATACCTGGCGCTGGATCATGATCTGGAAATCATTCCGGTCATTAATAAGGTGGATCTTCCCAGTGCTGATGTGGAGCGAGTGAAGACGGAAGTGGAGAATGTAATCGGCCTCGATATGTCTGAAGCCATTCCTGTCAGTGCGAAGACGGGGCAGAATGTAGAAGCGGTATTGAAGCGCATCGTAGAGCAGGTGCCGCCGCCGGAGGACCATTCGAAAAAGCCGCTGCGTTGCCTCATTTTCGATTCCATTTTCGATTCTTACAAAGGTGCCATCGCTTACGTGCGGGTGAAGGACGGGGAAATCCGTCCGGGCATGAATATCCGCATGATGGCATCCGGCAAAGTCTACACCGTCACGGAAGTGGGCTATTTCTCGCCGTTCCCAAAGCCCTGCGATGTGCTGACCTGCGGCTCTGTAGGTTATGTGGCGGCCAGCATCAAGACCGTATCGGACTGTGAAGTGGGGGACACCATCACCACCGCGGAAAATGGCGCATCCGAAGCGCTGTCGGGCTACCGCAAGGCGCTGCCCATGGTATTCTGCGGCCTTTATCCCATCGAAAGTAAGGACTATGACAACCTGAAAGTGGCGCTGGAAAAATTGCAACTGAACGACGCGGCGCTGGAATACGTACCGGAAACATCCCAGGCGCTGGGCTTCGGTTTCCGCTGCGGGTTCCTGGGGCTCCTCCACATGGACGTGGTACAGGAGCGTCTGGAAAGAGAATACAAGCTGAAACTTATCACCACGGCGCCGTCGGTTATTTATAATGTATACAAAACCGATGGCACCATGGTGGCGGTGGACAACCCGGCCGAGCTCCCGCCGATGACGAAGATCGATCACATCGAGGAACCGGTGGCGAAGGTGGAAATCCTGGTGCCCTCTGACATGGTGGGCAACGTGATGGAGTTGGTGCAGAACCGCCGCGGCGAATTCATCACCATGACGTACCTGGACGAGACCCGTGTGGATCTGTCCTATCGCATCCCGCTGTCGGAAATCATTTTTGATTTCTTCGATAAGCTGAAATCCTCCACCAAAGGCTATGCGTCCCTGGACTACCAGCTCGATGGCTACCAGCGCACCGACGCCGTGAAGATGGATATTCTCCTCAATGGCGACCTCATCGATGCTCTCTCTATTATCGTTCATCGCAGCAACGCTGCCTCCCGTGGCCGGGCGCTGGCGCAGAAGCTGAAGGAAATCATTCCCCGCCAGCAGTTCGAAGTGCCGATCCAGGCTGCTGTGGGAAGCAAGATCATCGCCCGCGAAACCATCAAAGCGTACAAGAAGGACGTGCTGGCCAAGTGCTATGGCGGCGACGTGACCCGTAAGAAGAAACTTCTGGAAAAACAGAAGGAAGGCAAGAAGCGCATGAAGCAGGTGGGCAGCGTAGAAATCCCGCAGGAAGCATTCATGGCGGTTTTGAAAGATGACTGATTTAGGAATTTATATACATATTCCCTTTTGTAGAAGCCGCTGTGATTACTGCGGCTTCTATTCAGTTGGGAGAAAGCCATCGGACCGCTTCGTCCAGGCTTTGACAAAGGAAATAGAAAAGAAAGCCCCTGCCTTTGGGGAGCGCCTTTGCGACACCATCTACTTTGGTGGCGGTACGCCATCGTCTCTCTCGGCGGCGCAGCTCTCAGAAATCTTTGGCGCTTTGCGGCAGTATTTCCGTATTTCCAAAGACGCGGAAATCACCATGGAAATGAATCCCTGTGACATGAGCGAGGACTATCTGTCCGCGGCAAAAGCGCTGGGGGTGAATCGTCTCTCTGTGGGCATCCAGTCCCACGATGACCGGCTCCTTCGCGCCATCGGCCGCCTTCACACGGCGAAGGAAGCAAAGGACGCCGTGAAGCGGGCCTACCGCCTGGGATTTCACAATATCAGCGTGGATCTCATGTACGAACTCCCGGGGCAGAGCGTTTCCGATTTCGAAAAAAGCATTCGCTGGGCCATGCATTTGCCGGTGAACCACATGTCCATCTATAGCCTCATCCTGGAGGAGGGGACGCGGATGGCGCAGTTGGCGGAGAAGGGGCTCCTCTCGCGCCCCACGGAAGAAGAAAGCTGGGCCATGTACCAGGCCATGTGCCGCCTCCTGCCGCATTACGGCATGGAGCGCTACGAAATCTCCAGCTTTGCGCGAAAGGGCTATCGGTCAAGGCACAATCAGAAATACTGGGAGCTTTCCAACTACATCGGTTTCGGCCCCGCCGCCTGCTCCCGCATCGGTCGCGAACGGCGTGAAAATCTTCCCGGCGTGGGACTCTATGAAAAAGAATTGCTTTCGGGAAATCTGCCGAACGAAGAGGTGGAGCGCCTGACGGATAAAGATGAAATGGAAGAATACTGTTTCCTTCACCTTCGCATGAAAGAAGGCATCCCGCTGGAGGATTTCCGGCGGCGCTACGGCGAAGACATCGGCTATTGGTACGGAGACGCGGTGAAAATGCTGAAGGCCAGGAAACTTCTCACGGAAAAAGACGGCTACCTGGCGCTCACCTACAAAGGCGCCGCGCTGGGAAATTTTGTGTTCGAGCAGTTTTTGAGAGATTAAGGCTAGGGAAACACTGATTAAATCGCTTTTCATCTGACTTTCTGGCCCAATGGCG
>CAVHZP010000036.1:0-12155 GCA_963640485.1 bacterium
GCCAGATGATGGAAAGAAGCACTTTGGCATCACCCGCCCTTCGGGCACCCTCTTCAAGGAAGAGGGCTTACATGAATCCGCAGTCAAGTGCGCCTTACCCCTTTTGCAAAACAAAAACGCCCCCGAGGGGGCGTTTCTTCTCAATACTTATCTCCGTAGATTTCTTTATTTCTCTGCACGATGGCCATGATGCGGCTGGCGGTTTCTTCGATGGCCTTATTGGACACGTCGAGGACCTGGCAGTGGAGCTGGCGCATGATTTCTTTCGCGTAGGACAATTCGTCTTCGATGCGGGCGATGTCGGTATAGTTCGCGGTGCCGGAGAAGCCCAGGGCTTTCATGCGTTCGCTGCGGATGCCGTTCAGCTTGTAGGGGTCGATGATGAGGCCGATCAAGCGGTACGGCGGCACGCGGAAGATTTCTTCCGGCAGCGGCACTTCCGGTACCAGCGGCAGATTTGCCACTTTCAATTTCTTGTGGGCCATATACATGGAGAGCGGGGTCTTCGATGTGCGGGACACGCCGATGAGGACCACGTCAGCTTTGGTGAAACCGCTGGGGTTCTTGCCGTCGTCGTATTTCACTGCAAATTCGATGGCTTCCACTTTTTTGAAATATTCTTCGTCCAGTTTGTGAATGATGCCGGGCTTCATTCTCGGTTTCGTTTCGGTGATGGTGCCCACCATATTCATCATAGGCCCCAAGATATCCACGTAGCGCACGTGATTTGCTTCGGCAATGCGCTCGAAGGTGGCGCGAAGGTCCGGGCTTACCAGAGTATGGCACACCACGGCGCCGCTGGCTGCGGCTTCTTCGATGACTTTCTGGATTTGTTCCGCATGGCGGATGAATGGGACTCTCACCACGTCGATGTCTTCATCGAACTGGCTGATCGTCGCCTTGGCTACGCTCTCTGCGGTTTCTCCTAAGGAATCGGAGACCACATAGACTTCAGGTATTTTAGACAAATGAATGCCTCCTTTTATGTTATGGGAATAGGGCTGGAGGTTTAGTAATCAGTAATCAGTGGTCAGTAGTCAGGGCGCGTTTAGCGCTATATTCACATATCGAAAACGCCGCCATGTGAAACTAGCATCAATTGCGCCCTGATCACTGACCACTAATTACTGATTACTAAACCAATAGCCCTAAATCGTCAAATCTATCTCTTCCGCTGTCCCAGGTCCAGGAAGAGTCTGGTGATATTGGTCTTGGAAATACGGCCGCAGAGGCAGAATTTCTTTTCGCCGTCTACGTCCTTGAAGGTGCCTACAGGGAGGCAGTCGATTTCGTAGTCGATAAGTTTCTGCGCCACCGACACCATGTCTTCGTCCGGTTCGGCGTAGATCATCTTGGATCGGGAGGTCATGACCATGGAAATCGGCACTTTCGCCAGGTTTTCTCGACCCATGGCGGATTTCAATAAATCTTTTCGAGACACCACGCCCTGCACGTCATCGGGTTTGCCCACGAAAAGGGTGCCGATGTCTTCGGTGAAAAGAAGAACCGCTGCGTCGTAAGCATTCGCATCTGCATTGACCAGCACCGGTCTGGACATGCAACTCTCTGCGGTGCAGGAGCGGATCTCAGCGGCGGCGGGGTCTTCTCCGCCGCCTAAGTAATAGTAGCCCAATCGCCGGCGCGCAGCAATCACTTCCCCGGAGAGAAGGACTGCCAGGTCTCCGCGGAGTGCGCTTCGGGTGACGTGAAGCCGTTCAGCGATCATTTCCCCGGTGATCGGGCCGTTTTCCCGCACGATGCGGGTGATTTCTTTTTGGCGGCTGGTCAGCTGCATCAGGATCTCCTCTTTTATGTAAATATAGCATCGGGGCACCGCTGTCGGTTTTGTAGTCGGTAGTCAGTGGTCGGTAGTCGGGACGCTTTTAGCGCCAGCGCATACATAGAGATGTAAAATCTCAGTTAAACACGTACTGACTACTGATTACTGACTACCGATTACTAAACCACTGGCGGTTCCACCGCATCTTGCGCCTTTCGCCTTAAATATCGAGCCTCTTAATCACGACAAACCCGGGACTGCTCATACAGCCCCGGTCGCCGGAATTTTCTCAGGAAATATTTCCTGGAAATATGTATTTCATTACCAGTTGTAGTCTTCTACTTCCTGGATTCCTCTGCCGGTAGCTGCGTCGAGCATGAGTCTCTGTTCAATGCGTGCTACATTTCTCTTGGTGGCTTTGACCATGTCGGGGTTTACGGAAACATAGTCGATGCCGCTCTTTACCAGGAATTCGGTGAAGTCCGGGTATACAGACGGTGCCTGGCCGCAGATGGATACGGTCTTGCCTTCTTTGTGTGCAGTAGCGATGAGGTGGCGGACAGCTCTCTTAATTGCCAGGTTTCTTTCGTCAAAGAGGGCGGAAACGGTGTCGTTATTTCTATCGCAGCCCAGAACCAGCATGGTGAGGTCGTTGGAGCCGATGGAGTAGCCGTCTACGAATTCGTTGAATTTGTCTGCCAGGATGATGTTTGCCGGGATTTCAGCCATCAGGTACAGCTTGAAGTCCGGGCCTCTTTCCAGACCTTCTTCTTTCATGATAGCGGTGACCTTGCGAGCTTCGTCTACGGTTCTGCAGAATGGGATCATGCAGTTCAGGTTCTTCAGGCCGAATTCTTCGCGAACTTTCTTGACAGCTTTCAGTTCCAGACGGAATGCATCGGTGTAGGTGGGGTCGTAGTAACGGGAAGCGCCTCTCCAGCCCAGGAGATCTGCCGGTTCTTCCGGTTCGTATTTGTCGCCGCCCTTGAGGTTTCTGTATTCGCCGGATTTGAAATCGGAGAAACGGAGAACTACGGGACGCGGAGCGAGTGCGCGGCATACTTTGGAGATGCCTTCTGCCAGCATGTCGATGACTTTTTCTGGTTTGCCCTGTTCGATGAGGTACAGCGGATGTTCATGGATGAAGGTGGTCCAGATGAATTCTTCACGCATGAGGCCGATGCCGTCGCATGGGAGCTGTGCATATTTCTCAGCCAGGTCCGGATCGCCCAGGTTCATCATGACGCCGGTGCCGGTGGGTGCGAAGTATTCAGCTACTACGGTCTGTGCTGCGCCGCCTGCCTGAGCAGCCGGTTCTTCTTTCTTCACCAGATCTGCCACGATGCCGTCATAGACAACGCCATTCTGTGCGTCCACGGTGACATCCTGACCGGATTTCAGCACTTTGGTAGCTTCTACGCTGCGGCTCTTGGTGCCGACAACGCAAGGAATGCCCAGTTCGCGGGAAACGATGGAAGCGTGGCAGGTCATGCCGCCGGCATCGGTAACGATAGCGATGGCTTTCTTCATAGCCGGTACCCAGTCCGGGGAGGTCATGGTGGTGACGAGGATTTCGCCTTCCTTGAATTCGTTGATGTCTTTCGGATCAGTGATGACGTGGCATTTGCCTGCTGCCAGTCCCGGGCTGGCTGGGAGGCCTTTCACGAGTACGTTATGATCGGTGGTCAGTTTCACTTCATTGCCTGCTTTCTTGTCTTTATTCTTCTTGGACCAAACAGTTTCCGGACGAGCCTGGAGAATCCATACGCGATCCTGGTGATCTACGGCCCATTCCATATCCATGTAGCAGCCGTAATGTTTTTCGATGGCTTTCGCATAGGTAGCCAGCTGTACCACCTGTTCATCGGAGAGAGCCTGTGCTTTGGCAGCGTCTTCCGGCACTCTTCTTTCTTCTACATCGCCACCCGGTTTTCTGACGAGCTCGATGGTCTTTTCATTGATGTGACGTTCTACGATGGTGAGGTCGTCTTTGTTGATCAGGAAATTATCCGGGGTAACGGTGCCCTGTACCACGTATTCGCCCAGGCCCCAGGAGCCTTCGATCATGATGGACTTGTCGTCGCCATTGGCAATGTTCACGGTGAACATAACGCCGGCTACTTTGGAGTCAGCCATCATCTGTACAGCAGCGGAAAGAGCTACGTTTTCATGGTCGAAATTCTTTTTCGCTCTGTAGTATACAGCGCGGTCGGTGAAGGTGGATGCGTAGCATTCTTTTACCTTGCGGATGACCATGTCGCGGCCGGTGACATTAAGGTAGGTGTCCTGCTGGCCGGCAAAGGATGCATCCGGCAGATCTTCTGCGGTAGCAGAGGAACGAACAGCTACGTATGGGTTTTCTTCATTTACTTTCTTGGCGAGTTCTTCGTAAGCGTCGCCGATTTCTTTTGCCAGATCTTCCGGCATTTCTGCAGAAACGATGCTTTCGCGAATCTTAGTGCATACTTCATGGAGTTCTACAGAGTCTTCTACGTCGTCGAGGCCCTGCAGCAGTTCGTGGATCTTCTTGTTCTGTCCGGTCACGTCCATGAAATAACGGTAAGCATGAGCTGTGGTAGCGTAGCCATAGGGCACCGGAACACCGGTAGAGGTGGTCAGTTCACCCAGAGAAGAAGACTTCCCTCCTACCAGATTTACATCCGCTCTGTGCAGTTCATCAAACCATAATACATAAGCATTCTCTCTTGCGTCCATCATGTCCTCCTAAACAATGAAGAAAAGAATCGTTTTACTTGAAATGTATACTTAATTTCAAATCGCTTCACTTATAGTATACCTATTTCAGAAAAAAGTCAAATGAATATTGCAAATTGGTGGGGGAAGGGATGGAAATAAAGATACAATTTTTATTGGGTGGTTATGACTGCGGAGGTTTAGTAGTCAGTAATTAGTAATCAGTAGTCAGGGCGCGTTTAACTGCATCTTACCTTGGTTTTCATTGGGCTATCGATTTGGTAATCAGTAGTCAGTGGTCAGTAATCAAGGCACATCTGGCGATAGTGGGAAAGGGGGCAACGCCCTTCACCGAAGACGGAAGCAGCTCTATCTTGCTGCATGGTTAAACGCGCCCTGATTACTGACCACTGACTACTGATTACTAAACCGACAGCGTTGCTCCCCCCAAATAAAAACCCATCCTGCCCAAGAAAAGCAGGATGGGAAAAGGAAACGGATTTACAAATTAAATCCCCAGGATGAAGTAGCGGAGTTCGAGGTAGCCTGCCGATACGATAAGGGAGAGGAGCATCAGTGGGAAGCACCATTTCATAAAGGTGCCGAAGGAAATGTTGAAACCTTCTTTCGCTGCGATAGCGACCATGATAACGTTTGGCGATGCGCCGATCATGGTACCATTGCCGCCGAAGCAAGCGCCGCAGGCGAGAGCCCACCACATGAAGTCTGCGTCGGTGGCATTCATCAGGGACTGCATGTCATGAATCAGCGGAATCATGGTAGCCGTGAAGGGGATGTTATCAATGAAAGCAGAAGCGATGCCGGCGAGGAAGAGAATCAGGTAGGTAATCAGATGGAGATCACCATCTACGAGAGCAATGCCGTACTGGGCAATGGCGGTGATGACGCCGGCATTTTCCATGCCGCCTACCAGAATGAAGAGGCCCATGAAGAACATCAGGGTATCCAGATCCACTTCTTTCAGTGCATCTTCCGGATTGATGTGGCAAACCAGGAGGGCTACCACGCCGCCGGTCAGGGCGATGGTGGCAGACTGGAGGCCGAAGGTGCTATGAACAACGAAGCCGCAGATGGTGAGCGCCAGGACGGTCAAAGAACGGTTAAAAATCATGCGGTCTTCGATGGCGGACATGATATCGATCTTCTCGATTTCCGCCGGATCCATGGGCACAGAGTGCAGCTGTTTTCTAAAGATGAAGAGAATGGCCACCAAAGTCACAGCGATGGTCACTACTACCACCGGCGCCAGGTTGATCAGGAAGTCATTGAAATCCAGGTGAGTCGCCGAGCCGATCATGACGTTTGGCGGGTTGCCGATCATCAGCGCCGTACCGCCGATGTTGCACATCAGGATTTCAGAAATCAGAATCGGTACCGGGGACATATGAAGCATGCGGCAAAGGGAAATGGTCATAGGCGCGATCAGGAGCGCTGCGGTGACGGAGTCGATCATAGCCGCACCGACGGCGGTGACGATGGAGAGCAGCACCAGAAGTTCCCGCGGCGCGCCTTTGGACATTTTCATCGCCCACAGAGCAAGGACGCGGAAGAAACCGGATTTCTTCACTACGGAAATCAGGATCATCATACCTGCCAGAAGGCCGATGGTATTGAAGTCGATGAATTCTTTAATGGCCTGGTCCTGGGTTACAAAGCCGAAATACACCATGGCACCGCCGCCGAACAAGGCGCAGATGGTGCGGGGAATCTTCTCTGACATAATCCCTATGTAGGTCAGACAGAAGATAAAGATGGCCAAATAAAACTGTACTGTCTCGCTCATAAATATCAGAACTCCTCTCAGGCTGTCCGGGAAGCACTCATCGATACCGGTATGGTAAGTCATCCGTAGGTTCCAGGGACTCAGACTCTTCGAAGCAGGCCCTGCTTCGATATGATTTCATTCTACCACACTGCATAAGATAAATAAATAATCGAAAGCCTGTAAAATCTTCCATTTTCTATAACTTCCAGTGCATTATTTGATACATTTATTACTATGCACTTTTTATTTTGGCCACAAAAAAACAGACCCAAAGCTCTATCCCCTCGTGGGATGCTTTGAATCTGTCTCTTCTGTCTGGCAGGGGTAGGTAGAGTCGAACTACCGATAACGGAGTCAAAGTCCGTTGCCTTACCGCTTGGCGATACCCCCGCAATAACCGATAAAATCGGATTTTGGGTAAAAAAAAATGGGGCGAGTGGAGGGACTCGAACCCTCGCGTAACGGAGCCACAATCCGCCGTGTTAACCACTTCACCACACCCGCCATATTTTCTTCCATAGGGCCTTGCGCCATATGACGTTGGTTATTGTAGCACAGAAATTTCTTTTCGTCAAATACTTTTGCGTAACTTAATTTTGCTGCCAACTTTTACAAAACTTTTCTCTTGTGGTTTATAAAGAGATTCATTAGCAATGGGAAATAGGGATAAGGGACAGGGGATAAGGGATAAGGACGCGTTTGACTGTAGCGGGAAATGTGTATATGCCTTCTTCTATGAAGAAGGTGGCCGTTAGGCCGGATGATGGAAGTACAGTATCGGTTTGCATCACCCGCCCTACGGGCACCCTCTTCAAAGAAGAGGGCTTGGCACATTTGACAAAGCAGGCAAATGCATCCTTATCCCTTATCCCTTATCCCTTGTCCCTTATCCCCAATTTCCCGTGAATATACAAAATCCCAAAGATAATGAGCCCGCCGCCGGCGAAGCCCGAGAGGCCCGGCTCTTCTCCGGCGAAGAGGCAGCCCCAGACCATGGCGAAGAGCGGATCGAGAGCACAGAGGAAGCTGGCGTCGTCGGCGGAAATATATTTCTGCGCCACGGTCTGAAAGGTGAAGCCAAAGGCGGTGCACACAAGGATTTGGAAAATCAGGTAGTACCAGATTTCTTCCGAGAAATCAAAAACGAAGCCGCCGGTCATGAAGGACGCCGCCAGGCTGAAGAGCCCCATCCAGCCCATCTGCCACACGCCCAGCGTCAGCGGATCGTCCCGCTCTGCCATGCGGCCGGTAGCTATGATGAAGATGCCATAGAAGAAAGACGCGCTGGCTGCGTAGAGTGTGCCCACGTTGAAGGAAATCTGATTTCCCGCCAAAGTCAAGCACGCCACGCCCACCAGCACGATGCCGATGCCCCGGAGCTTGCGGGCAGACGGCACCTCCCTGGTGAGAAGGAAGGTGAAGAACGCCACGAAGATGAACGCCGAGTTTTCCAGGAAGGCGATGATGTAAATGTCCGTGTGCATCAGCGCCATCATCTCGCAGGCCATGACCGCAAAGATCAGCCCGCCCAAAATGGCGCTGTCCTTCATCATCTGCCAGGACAAGTGCTTCCGGAGCCGCCCCCAAAAGAGCGGCCACAGCACCAGGAACGCCAGGAAGAAACGGATGCCCAGGAGGTGATAGGGATTCATCTCTTCTAAGCAGAATTTGGAAAATAAAAAAGACATGCTCCGCACCAATAGAACGGAGATCATAAGAATCGTGGCAGCTGTCTGGCTCATAGGGCGCCTCCTTTTGCATTATTATAGCATAGAAACGCTGTCGGTTTTGTAGTCGGTAGTCAGGACGCGAGTAACGCCTTTCCCACATAGCGGTTCTAATGCTATGTGAGAAAGGCGTTACTCGCGTCCTGATTACTAATTACTAATTACTGATCACTAAGCCGACAGCGTTAAACCCGCCTCTTATACGTACAGAAAGCATGCGGGATATCCCCTTCCCCTTCGATGCGCTCGGTGAGTTCCCAGGCGGCCTTATCGAAATCGGGGAAGTAGGCGTCGCCTTCGTAGGATTTTTCGATTTCGGTGATGTAGAGGGTGTCGGCGTAGGGGAAAAGTTCTTCGTACATGCGGGCGCCGCCGATGAGGAAGTTTTCTCCTTCGGGAAGCGCCGCGAGGAGGTCCTTCACGTCATGGAAGAGGAGGACGCCTTCGGGGACTTCGTAGTCTGGATTTCCGGTGAGCACATAGTGGGTGCGGCCGGGGAGGACTTTCGGAAGGCTCTCGAAGGTTTTGCGCCCCATGATGATGGGATGGCCCATGGTGAGAGCTTTGAAGCGCTTGAGGTCATCAGAGAGGTGCCAGATAAGCTGGTTATCTTTGCCGATGACGTTGTTTTTCGCTTTGGCGACGATGAGAGAGAGGCTCATACGGATACCTCCATGGCGATTTTGTCGTGATGCTGATAGTTATCGAGGCGAATGTCCTCGGGCTGGAAATCGTAGAAATTTTTGATTTCCGGGTTGAGAATGAGCTTCGGTGCTTCGTAAGCCTCCTCCCGACGGGTGAGCTGGAGTTTCAGCTGTGCCACGTGGTTTTCGTAAATGTGGGCGTTATTGATGACATGGGTGAAGAGGCCGGGGCGCAGACCGCTGACCTGGGCAATCATGCACACCAGGGCGGCATATTGGCTCATGTTGAAAGGGATGCCCAGACCCATGTCGCCGCTGCGCTGCACCAGCATGCAGTTCAGACGGCCGTCGTCGGAGACGTCCCACATGGTGAGGAAAGCGCAGGGCTGGAGGGCCATGTCGGGGAGGTCGTGGACGTTCCACAGGTCCACCACCATGCGGCGGCTCTGGGGATCTTTTTTCAGCGTTTCCAGAAGCGTGTCCACCTGGTGATATTTCCCCAGCTGGTAGCCGTAGGCTTTGCCGATGGTACCGTCTTCCCGCATCCATTCATCCCACACGTGGCAGTTCCACTTCTGCAGCTCCCGCACGTCATTGGACTGCTTCTGCCAGATCCACAGAATTTCTTTCACCGCGGTCTTGAAGGCTACGAATTTGGTGGTGAGGATGGGAAATTCTTTTTCTAAATCAAATTGCATGATCTGATGGGGCAATTTGTAGGCAGGCATGCCGGTGCGGTTCTCGCCCAGGGCGCCTTTCTGTAAAATGTTTTCTATAATGTCTAAGTATTCCTGATCTGCCAGGCTCATGATGGGCTCCTTTCGGGGGGCGGAAATAGGGAACTAGAGGGTCAGTAGTCAGTAATCAGTGGTCAGTAATCAGTGGTCAGTAATCAGTGGTCAGTAATCAGGACGCATTTAACGCAAAGAAAACATTTCTATGTATTCGCCAGGGAAACACTGACCAGTAATCACGGATTACTGATTTGGTAGCCAATTAAATACCTTAATGAAACAGCAGCCAAATGCGCCCTAGCTACTAACTACTGATTACTGATTACTGATTACTAACCCGACAGCGCCACTCCCCCCTAATCTCTATTCCAAATGACATCCAAAAATGCATCGCCGTAGTGGTTCGCTTTCGCCGGGCCTATGCCTTTGATCTTTTGGAGTTCTGCTTTATTTTTCGGCCGGCGAAGGGCCATGAGTTCCAGTTGCTCGTCGGTGGCGACGCGGTTTTTAGCGATTTGCTCGCGGCTGGCGAGGATATTTCTTCTGACTTTTAAAGTCTGCAGAAGCAACTGATCGATGTCTTCGTCTTTTTCCTCCGCGCTGTCTTCGCCGCCGGAAATGACGGCCAGGAAGCGGGCGCCGTATTTCTGTAATTTGAAGGCGCCAACGCCGTGCACTTTCTCCATGGCCGCCATGGTGGTGGGCCGGAGGTTCGCCATGTCCGAGAGGGTGGTATCGGAGAAGACCACGAAGGGCGGCACGTGTTCCTCTTCGGCAATGCGGCTTCGGAGCCGGCGGAGCTGTTCGAAAAGGCCGCTCCGTTCGCGGCCGCTGAGTCCCCGCTCCACGGCGGCTTCCGCGGCTGCATCTTCGGCGCCGAAGGCAAGGCCGTAGACGTCGCCTTTGCCGGCAAGCACGTCTTTCGCTTTGTCAGTGAGACTGATGACGGGGTATTCGCCCTCTTTCGCCAAGTAGCCGTCAGCCACGAAGCTGGAGATGGCGCCTTTGATGTGGCGCTCGGAAGTGAAAGAAAGTTTCCCGAAGGTGGGCAGCGCGTCCAGTTTCCTGTCCACGATTTCTTTGCGCCGGCTCCCTTTCAAGACCGCCGCAATGGTGGCGGCGCCGTAGCGCTCGTGGAGACTATTGACGGTGCGGAAAATGAGGACTGCGGCGTCGGTGATTTTCACTTTCGCCTTGCCGTTTTCGCAGCTGCTGCAATGGCCACAGGGCTCCTGCACTTTCTCGCCGAAGTAGTCGAGGATATAATTGCGCAGACAAGCAGTGGTGCGGCAGTAGTTTTCCATCATGTTCAGCCGGTGGCGCTCGATATTTTTCTGCTCTTCGGTCTGATTTCCTTCTTTGATGAAATACTCCTGCACCCGGCGATCCTGGGCGCTGTAGAGGAGGATGCACTCGGCTTTCTCGCCGTCACGGCCCGCACGGCCGGCTTCCTGGTAATAGGCTTCGAGGCTCTTGGGCATCTGGTAGTGGAGCACGTAGCGCACGTTGCTCTTGTCGATGCCCATGCCGAAAGCGTTGGTGGCAGCCATGACAGTGATGCGGTCGTAGGAGAAATCGTCCTGAGCGGCGCGGCGTTCTTCGTCGAGCATGCCCGCGTGGTAGCGCCCCGCCTTGACCCCCGCCTGGGTGAGCATGTCGTACATCTCGTCCACCGCCTTGCGGGTGGCGCAGTAAATGATGCCGCTCTCTTTGGCGTGGGCTTTCACGTAGCGCAGGATGAAATCCTCACGCCGAGCCCCCGCCATGACGCGGAAAGAAAGATTCGGCCGGTCAAGGCCCGTGCGGAAAACCACTGCCTTTCCCAAACCCAGACTTTCTTTCATGTCCCGCTCCACTATCGGCGTCGCCGTGGCGGTGAATGCGGTGACGATGGGATGGTACGAGAGGGAGTCGATGAATGTTTTGATTTTCCGATATGACGGCCGGAAATCGTGCCCCCACTGGGATACGCAGTGGGCTTCGTCCACCACCACCATGGAGAGCGGCACTTTGGCAAGGCACTGGGTGAAATAGGATGGCTCCAATTTTTCCGGCGCCATGTAAAGGAGCTTGATCTTGCCCGTGTACAAGTCCCGCAGCCGCTGGATGGACTCGCCATAGGGCACGGTGCTATTCACGTAAGACGCGGGAATCCCCTGATCCACCAGCGCCTCCACCTGGTCTTTCATCAAAGAAATCAAAGGAGAGATGACGACGGTCCCCGCCGGAAGCAGCATGGCGGGTATCTGGAAACACACCGATTTCCCCGCCCCGGTAGGCATGATGGCCATCACGTCCCTGCCCTGGCCGATGGCATTGATCACATCTTCCTGCACCGACCGGAAGCTGTCATAACCGAAATATTTCTTTAGCGCTTCGCAAGGCTCCATGGTCTCCCCTCCTTTCGTTATTCGTATCTTTTATTATAGCATACGGAGAAAGAGGTGCTTACCGCTACCAGTTTAGTAGTCAGTGATCAGTAGTCAGTAATCAGGGCGCAGACTCTCGACGCTTAACGCTACCGGTTTAGTAGTCAGTGATCAGTAGTCAGTAATCAGGGCGCAGACTCTCAATGCTTAACGCTATCGGTTTAGTAATCAGTAATCAGTAGTCAGTAATCAGGGCGCGCTTAGCGCCGGTTTTACATAGCGATTACTCCGATATGTGGAAATAAAAGGAAATGCGTCCTGACTACTGATCACTGATTACTAATTACTAAACCACCAGCGCCAGCTCCTCCCAACAGTAATAAAATTTCTCTATATTACCCCCTCCACTCCTAGTCAGCGT
>CAVHZP010000037.1:0-12081 GCA_963640485.1 bacterium
AAATCATACGAATTTTTATGCAATACTTCGTCAAAGAAATCCTCAAATAGCTCACTATTCTCGGATTCCTTTTCCTCGTCTTGCATAAAAATTCTAGTATGATTTCAGATAACGATTTAATCAGTGGTTCCCTAGCCATCCGATTTCTTTGCTTTCCGCTTCGGATGGGTGGGGCAGTCCGCATTGGAGCAGGAAATGATTTCCTTACCGGTCTTATATACTTTGCGGGTCATGATGGCGCCGCATACTTCACAGAACTGGTTGATTGGTTCATTCCACAGAGCCATATCGCACTTGGGGTAAGCGCTACAGCCATAGAAGACGCGGCCACGCTTGCTCCGACGCTGCACCATGTGGCCTTCGTGGCATTTCGGGCACACGATGCCTGTATCAATGACGATGGATTTATTGGCATTGCAGGACGGACATTTCAAATATCTACCATATGGCCCCTGGCGATAAACCATCATAGTTCCGCAGTGATCACAGGCCACCTCGGATACCTCTTCCGGCCCTTCCGCCAAGCTATAGGGTTTGATGTTCTTGCAATCCGGATAATTCGGGCAGGCGAGGTATTTCCCGTAGCGGCCAATCTTCACGATCATCTTGGCGCCGCATTTTTCACAGGTCACATCAGAAACTTCCTGATTTTCCTTCTTGTCTTTCTCCGCTTCTACATTGGCTTCTGACAGCTCCTTGGAGAAGACGTCGTAGAAACCGCCCATGACTTTCTGGTAAGTAGCTTTGCCTTCGGCGATTTTATCGAGCCAGGTTTCCAGGTTTGCGGTGAATCCCACATTGATGATGCCTTCGAAATATTTCTTCAAAAGGTCCGTCACCTTGAAACCGATATCAGTGGGGACGAACTGTTTGCCGTCTTTGGTCACATAGCGACGCTTCTGGATGGTGTCCAGAATGGGCGCATAGGTGGACGGGCGGCCGATGCCTTTTTCTTCAAGAGTCTTGATGAGGCTGGCTTCGGTGTAGCGGGCCGGCGGCGCGGTGAAGTGCTGCTCCCCTTCCGCTTTTTCATTCATCACCAACTGGCCTTTCTTCAAAGGCGGCAGGAAATTTTCTTCCTCGTCTTTTTTCTTCGAGGAAATCGAAAGAATCGTGAAGCCCGGGAAAAGCACGTGAACGCCGGTAGCTTTCAGGAGATAGTCACCGCACTGGATAGATGCGGTGGTGCTCTGCTGGATCTGCGGCGCCATCTGGGACGCGATGAAGCGATTCCAGATGAGCGTATAGAGCCTGAGCTGGTCGCGGGAAAGCACGTGAGTCAGAGCCGCCGGCGGGAACTGCAGATTCGTAGGACGGATAGCTTCATGAGCATCCTGGGAGTCCTTCGCTTTGCTAAACACGTTCGGCTTGGGCGGCAGGTATTCTTCACCATAGACCGACTCGATGTAAGGGCGCACCTGTTTGATCATTTCATCGGAAATACGGGTGGAGTCGGTACGCATATAGGTGATGAGCCCCACGTGGCCGACTTCCGGGAGCTCTACGCCTTCGTAAAGATTCTGCGCCAACATCATGGTTTTCTTGGAACTGAAATTGAGTTTATTCACCGCATCCTGCTGCATGGTGGATGTGGTATAAGGCGGCTTCGTCTTTCGCTGTTTGCGGGATTTGGTGACTGCTGCGATTTCTGCTTCTTTCCCGGAAATCCCAGCCACTGCAGCGTCCGCTTCCGCCTGGTTGTGAAGCTCTGCATCAACGCCCTGAATCTGCGAAAGTTTCGCCTTGAAAATCTCGCCTTTTTCCGTGCGATAGAGAGCCTCGACAGTCCAATACTCTTCCGGTGTGAAGGCACGGATTTCCTCTTCTCTTTCGCAAATAAGGCGCGTCGCCACCGACTGCACGCGACCGGCAGAAAGTCCCCGATACACCTGACGCCACAGCCAGGGAGAGAGCTTGTAACCCACCAGTCGATCCAATACGCGGCGAGCCTGCTGGGCATCCACGCGGTTCAGATCGATGGGCTCGGGATGGGAAATGGCCTCCCGAATCGCCGGCGCTGTGATTTCATGGAACGCAATGCGCACATTGTCCTCGGGATTCACATCAAGAAGCTTAGACAGGTGCCAGGAAATCGCTTCGCCTTCACGATCAGGGTCCGTTGCCAGAAGGATATCTTCGCACTGGTTCGCTGCTTTCTGCAAATCTTTAATCACATTCGCCCGCTCCGTGGAATTCACATACTCCGGCGCAAAGCCATTGTCGATTTCTACTCCCAGCGTGCGCTTCGGCAGGTCCCGCAGATGCCCCATGGACGCCATGACTTTGTAATTCGGTCCCAGGATACGTTCGATGGTCTTCGCTTTGGCCGGAGACTCCACCACCACCAAATGTTTGCCATTGGCCTTCGGTTTTCTTTTAAACGGTTTCTCCGCGCGGCGGGTCTTTTTCTCTATAGTAATTGTTCTGGTGATAGGCAAGGTAGGTCCTCCCATATTGGATTGTGCTTTGCGCTGGAGGTTTAGTAATTAGTAATCAGTGGTCAGTGATCAGGACGCATTTTCTTCCATTTACGCATAGCGGAGCTACCTCTATGTGTGCATAGCGTGAAACGCGTCCCGACTACTGATTACCGACTACCGACTACTAAACCTCCAGCGTCAATTACACCACTTATGATTTTCTCGTCACGATAAAGCGCCCATTTCCTACTTCTTTGATGTAGCCCTTGAGCTGCAGTTGCAGGAGAAGCATGGTCACTTTCACCACAGACAGGCCGGACTGTTGCAGGATGTCCTCTGAGGTCACTTCTGTATCTGTACAGCAGAAACGATACACCAATTCCTCTTCCAGTGTCAACTGTTCCAGGAAACCTTTTGGATTAGAATTTTCTTCCTTTTCCTCCCAGCCATACTCAGTGAGGATATCTTCTGTCGATGTGCAGCAGATGGCGCCGTTTCGGATCAGCTGATTCGTCCCTTTGCAGGACGGCAGCCAGATACTTCCGGGCACCGAGAAAACGTCCCGCCCTTCTTCCAGCGCAAAGTCCGAAGTGATGAGCGAGCCGCTCCGCTCTGCCGCCTCCACCACCAGCACCCCGCGGCTCATGCCGGCAATGATGCGATTTCTGGCGGGAAACTGCCTGCCCAATGGCGGTGTCCCCGGTGGGTATTCGGAAATCAAAGTCCCGCCGGCAGCTACCACTCTTTGAAATAAAATTTTATTTTCCGGCGGATACACGCGATCGAGGCCACAAGCAAGGACCACCACCGTAGGTGTCCCGCCTTCCATGGCGCCGCTGTGGGATGCGCTGTCGATACCACGAGCGCCACCACTGACCACCGTCACGCCGGCTGCGGAAAGTCCCCGAGACAACTGCCCCGCTGTCTGGATGCCGTAGGCGGTCGCCTTGCGGGAGCCCACGATGGCCACCGTCTTCTCCCAGGTCGGCGCCGCTCCTTTATAATAGAGTACCGCCGGAGGATTGGCAGTGGACGCCAAAAGGGGAGGATACTCTTGATCCTCCCAACTGCAGCAGCGGATTTCCAGACGATACATCACTTCTTCGACTTGCGAAATCTCCGTCTTTCTGCGATAGTCCAGGAACGCCGCTTCGGTCTTTCCACTTAATATATGGGTCTTCTGTATCGCCTCATCACTGGCCTTCCACACATCCTCCGCCGTCTCGAAGTGTTCGATCAAAGCCCGCATATGCTTGGCGCCAAGCCGCGGACACCCCGGAAGCGCTGCTGCGTATATATCCATATGTGTACTCCTATACTTTAAATTATGAGGGATAAGGGACAAGGGATAAGGGATAAGGCGCGTTTTCCTTGCCGCAGGCAAACGCGCCCTGACCACTGACTACTGACTACCGACCACTAAACCGATAGCGCAAAGCCCCCCACACTATTTCCCCTGTATCATATTTCTATAGCTGATCGCTTCCGCCACATGTTCCGCGGCAATCTGTTCAGCGCCGGCAAGGTCGGCGATGGTGCGGGCCACTTTGATAATGCGGTCATAGCTTCGTGCCGACAGGTGCAGTTTTTCAAAAACCACCCGCAGCATCTCTGCTCCGGCGCTGTCGAGCTGACAGGTTTCCTTGAGTTGCCGGTGTCCCATCTGGGCGTTGTTCTGCATATGCCACTTTTTCAATCGCTCTGCCTGTATAGCTCTCGCTGCTGCCACGCGCTTGGCGATGTCCGCCGACGGTTCCCCTTGCACCGTGGCCGTCAGTTCACTGTACTTCGGCCGCATGACCGACACATGGAGATCGATGCGGTCTAAAAGAGGGCCGGAAATTTTCTGCCCGTAACGCCGGATTTCTCCATCACCGCAAGTGCAGGGACGCTCGGGATCCCCCAGGTAGCCACAGGGACAAGGATTCATGGCAGCGATTAAAATGAAATCGGAAGGATAGGTAAATGCTGCATTGACGCGGGAAATATGCACTTCTCTATCCTCCAAGGGCTGACGCAAAACTTCCAGTACATTTCGCGGAAATTCCGGAAGCTCGTCTAAGAAAAGCACGCCCCGATGGGCCAAGGTCACTTCGCCGGGCCGCGGGATGGTACCGCCACCGATGAGGCCTGCCATGGAAATGGTATGGTGAGGACTGCGGAACGGCCGCTCCCGCATAATGTCTTCTGCTTTATAGAGGCCGGCGACACTATAAATCTTCGTCACCTCCAGCGCTTCTTCTCTGGTCATAGGCGGCAATATGGTGGTGATGCGGCGAGCCAGCATGGTTTTCCCGGAGCCTGGCGGGCCGGTCATGAGCACATTATGCGCTCCGGCAGCCGCGATTTCCATGGCCTTCTTCGCCAGGATCTGCCCCTGCACTTCCGCATAGTCCACCTCGCTGATCACCTTCGCCGCAGGCTCATGGCGCACTGCCGGCGCCATGGACTCCCGGCCCGTCAGAAATTCCACCAGCTCCCGCAAATTTCTGGGACCATAGACTGTGATATTTTCACAGAGAAGGGCTTCGCCCGTCACCTCCGGCGCCATAATAAATTTCGAAACCCCTGCCTCGCGGCCTGCCAGCACCATGGATAAAATCCCCGGCACCGGACGGATTTCCCCTTTCAGCGACAACTCGCCGATGAAAATCGTGTCCGCCAGCACTTCCTTCGGCACATCGCCGCTGGCCGCCAGGAGCCCAAGCGCAATGGGAAGATCGAGACCGGAGCCATCTTTCTTGAGATCCGCCGGCGCCAGATTCACCGTCACCTTATCGATGGGAAAATGATAGCCGGAATTTCGAATCGCCGAGTGCACACGCTCCTTCGACTCCTTCACCGCCGTGGTAGGGAGCCCCACGATATCAAAAGAAGGAAATGTCTTGCTGATATCTACCTCTACTCCGATGACATGACCATTCAGGCCAAAAGTCGTGGAGCCTTGTACTTCTGCATACATTCTGTTTCCTCCTTATCAAAAAGCGTGCTTCATGTGATGAAATTTCCAGCTGCCATCAGAAAGTTTCATCACTTCCACCACATCGAAACGCACGGACCTCTCCATCTGGTGCTTGCTGTATAAAAAAGATTTCGCCGTATAGCGGATATGTTGCTGCTTCATCGGCGTCACCGCCTCGCGCGGCTCTCCATAGCGCCGGTTCGTTCGGCTCTTCACTTCCACAAAGACCAGCGTGTCTCCGTCTTCCATAATGAGATCGATTTCCCCATGGGTTCTTTTGAAATTGCTCGCCACGAAGCGATAGCCTTTCTTCTCCAAATAGACCCGGGCAGCGGCCTCGCCCTCCCGGCCAAAGGTGGTAGTTCCGGTGATTCCCATGGGGCCTCCTTTTGTTAGTAATCAGGAATTTGTAATCGGTAGTCTCCAATCTTCTTACTCTGCGTCATTGCTTGCGTATAGAATCTTTTCCGCCGAAATATTTCGTATTACCGTCTTCTGATTTGAATTCTCATTCCTATTTTGAATCGTCCACCGGATTTCGTCAACAAAAATAAACGAGATATTAACAAAATGCAATGAGAACGAATTCTCCATAGAATTATATCATACATAGGCGAAGCTTCAGGGTTCAGATACAAGTTTTAAGATACAGCTCCGTATTTGAAAGGTCATCACGCCCCTCTGCTTTGTCATAGCAAGAAGTTACTCGCGCCTTGGTTACTGCTTACTGACTACTGATCACTAATTACTAACCCCTTGCGAGCATCCACCACTTCGCGTTTCCCCTCCTTCCAGAGGAAGGAGGTTCCATTGAGGACCCTCCAAATTAAAAACCCGCAGCGGGGGCTGCGGGTTTCGATAGGTCAGGTTGTCAGTGATCTATATTCTTATTTCTTTTCTACCAGTTTCAGGTCGACGCCAATGCTCTTTTCTACATTTTCGCCTTTAGCCAGTTTGAGTGCGGATTCTACGCCGATTTCACCCATTTTGTCCGGCTGCTGAGCGATGGTAGCTGCCATGGTGCCATCCTGTACAGCTTTGACGCCATCATCGGTGCCGTCGAAACCTACGATCAGGAGCTGTTTGTTAGCTGCTTTTGCTGCGGAAACTGCGCCGAGAGCCATTTCGTCATTCTGTGCGAAGATAGCTTTTACGTCGCCATTGCCCTGGAGAATGTTTTCAGCTACGGTGAGGCCCTGGCTGCGGTCGAAGTTAGCGGTCTGTTTTGCGAGGACTTTCAGCTTCTTGTCAGCAATGTTGTGGAAGCCCTGGCCACGTTCACGGGAAGCGGATGCGCCCGGGATACCTTCGAGTTCAGCGACCGGAGTGCCTTCGCCGAGTTTGGAAACGATGTATTCAGCTGCCATTTCGCCGCCTTTGATGTTGTTGGAAGCGATGTGTACAGCGACTTCACCTTTTTCAGATGCGCGGTCGAGGGTGATGACCGGAATCTTTGCTTTGTTAGCAGCCAGTACGGAGTTGGAAACTGCTGCGGAGTCTACCGGGTTTACCAGAAGAACGCTGATATTTCCCTGCAGAAGGTCAGCGATATCATTGGACTGTTTAGCCGGGTCATTCTGAGCGTCAACGATTTTAACAGCTACGCCTGCTTTTTCAGCAGCTGCTTTCACGCTGTTTGCCATGGTGACGAAGAATGGATTGTTCTGGGTGGATACAGAGAAGCCAATGGTGACTTTCTTTTCACCGGAAGCGGCAGCAGATTCTGCCTTCTTGTCGGAACCACCACAACCGGCAACTCCTACGAGAGCTGCACCAATGAGAGCCGTTAATGCGATTTTCTTGAACAACGTAATTTCCTCCTTAGTTTTTCTTGCGATCCATAAGTACTGCAAGCAAAATAACTACCCCTTTGACAACCTGCTGATAGAAGCTGGACACGTTCAAAATGTTCAGACCATTATTCAAAGTACCGATGATGAGGGCACCGATGAGTGTGCCGGAGATGCGGCCTTTGCCGCCGGCAAGGGAAGTGCCGCCGAGTACGACAGCTGCGATGGCATCGAGTTCATAGCCGGTGCCAGCAGTAGGCTGCGCACTATTCAGACGAGCCGTCAGGATCGCGCCTGCGATAGCGCACAGGCATCCTGTCAAAGCATACGCAAAAATTTTGATTCTGTCAATCTTAATACCGGAAATATAGGAAACTTTTTCGTTCCCGCCCACCGCATAGGTCTGACGGCCCAGTGGGGTCTTGCGGAGAATGAAGAAAAGAATGCAGAAAGCGATGAGCATTACGATAGCCGGTACCGGCACTTCCAGGAAGAAGCCCTGACCAAAAGCGGTGAAGAGCGGGTCTTCGGTGAGGCCGGAAATCGGGTTACCATTGGTGTATACCAGGGTAGCGCCGCGGTAAATGGTCATGGTCGCCAGAGTTGCGATGAAGGGAGCCACTTTGCCGTAGGAAATAATGACACCATTCACTGCGCCCAGCAGGAGGCCGACGAATGCGGAGAAAAGGATTGCCAGCTCCGGATTCATGCCCTGGGTAATCATGCTCGCCATGAGCGCCGAGGACAGCGCCAGGATAGAGCCGACAGACAGGTCGATGCCGCCGGTCAGAATGACGAAGGTCATACCGAAAGCGATAAGTGCATTGATGGAAATCTGACGAGCCAGGTTCTTCAGGTTCGACGGATCGATGAAGCTGTCATTTAAAGCAGAAATAACAATGAACAGAAGAATCAGACCAATCAAAGGTCCCATTTCTCTGACCATACTTTTAATTTTTTCGGAATTCATGGTATTACTCTCCTCCAGTTGCCAGTGTCATAATTCTTGTCTGGGTCGCGTCTTTATGGTCGATGATGCCGGTCAAATGGCCTTCGTGGATAACCATAACGCGGTCGCTCATGCCGATGACTTCCGGCAATTCGGAAGAAACCATGATGATCGACACGCCCTGGGCCGTCAGTTCATTCATCAAGTCATAAATATCTTTCTTCGCACCGATATCGATGCCGCGGGTCGGTTCATCCAGGATCAGAAGCTTCGGATGCATGCCCACCCACTTCGCGATGACCACTTTCTGCTGGTTGCCGCCGGACAGAGCGCCCGCCGGAAGGTCGATAGACTGCGCCTTGACCCCCAGCTTATGAGACAGCACATCGGCAA
Source organism: bacterium (assembly GCA_963640485.1). Lineage (GTDB taxonomy): Bacteria > Bacillota > Negativicutes > Veillonellales > Dialisteraceae > Dialister. The sequence goes on from CAVHZP010000037.1 coordinate 8,515, forward strand.
ATTCGAATTCTTTCTTATCATTGATGACACCGCCGGAAGCCAGCGTATTTTCACTGGGCAGAGCGATATTTCTTTCGATGGAGAAGTCCAGAATCAGGCCTTCGGTCTTTCGGTTTTCTGTGATGAAACCAAATCCAAGTTTGATGGCATCCAGCGGCTTTTTGATCTGGATTTCCTTGCCCTGGAGATAGAGCTTCCCTTCCTTGTGGGGATCCACGCCGAAGATAGCACGCATGATTTCCGTGCGGCCGGCGCCCATGAGGCCTGCCACGCCGAGGATTTCGCCCTTCTTTACGGAGAAGGAAATATTTTCAAATACCCCGGGCTGTGTGAAACCTTCCACCCGGAACATTTCGTCCCCTGGCACATTAGTACGGGCCGGATAGTATTCGCTCATGACGCGGCCTACCATGTCCCCTACGATTTGATCCATATTCGTTTCTTCCGTAGGACGGCTGGAAATGGTCTGCCCATCTCGCATGACTGTGATGGTATCGCAGTTTGCAAATACTTCTTCCATGCGGTGAGAAATATAAATGATGGAAACGCCCTTCGCTTTCAGCGCTCTCATCACTTCGAAAAGGCTGTCAGTCTCGCGCTCTGTCAGTGCGGCGGTCGGTTCGTCCATGATGACCACTTTCGCATCAAGCATGAGGCTGCGGGTGATTTCCGTCATCTGCTGCTGGCCTACCGAGCAATCGCCGGCTACAGCGTCCAGGGGAAGATCAATTCCGATTTCCTTGCACTTCTCCTCTGCCAATCGGCGCATCTTTTTGAAATCGATGACGCCGAAGCACTTTTTCGGCTGGTTGGTAGGAAACAGATTTTCCAGAATGGTCAGGTTCGGCCAGATGTTCAGCTCCTGGTGAATGAACGCAATACCGTGATCTTCCGCGTCTTTATTGCTCTTGAAAGTCACTTCCTTGCCATCCACCATGATGGTGCCTGCATCGGCCTTGTGAATGCCTGTCAAAATATTCATTAATGTGGATTTGCCGGCCCCATTCTCTCCCATCAGCGCGTGTACTTCGCCGGGGCGGATATGAAGATTGACGCCGCCTAAGACCTTATTGGCCCCGAAGGCTTTGCAAATCCCGATCATATTGATATCCATGTAAAACTCCTCTTAGAAGATGACGCCGGACTGGAGAATGATGTTCGAGAAAGGCGTAATTTCGCCGGTGCGAATCACGGCTTTGCAATCCTTTTCCCATGCTTTCAATTCTTCATGGCTATCCAGCATGACCCATTCTACTTTGTCTGCCGGAAATACTTCATGAAGCGCTGCCCACTGCTCAGGATTTACGGTTTCCGTTTCCGGCGCGATGTAGACCTTCTCGATCTGCATGTATTTCGCCAGTTCTTTGCAAACTTCGATGAATTTCGGTTCGCCCAGACGGAGAGCCAGGTCGATTTTCGGCGTGCCGGCGGGTACCGGAAGACCGCAGTCACCTACACAGATTTTATCGGTATGGCCCAGGTCAGCTAATACCTTGGCAATGTTGCTATTTAAAATTCCTACTTTCTGCATGTCAGCATTTCCTCCACTTCCTCGCGCCACGGCATGCCGCCCTGTGCGCCAATCTTACCTACAGAAATCGCTGCTGCCGCATTGGCAAAGCGGATAGCGTCCTTCACAGAGAGCCCCTCGCAGCGGCCCACGGCGAAAGCGCCATTGAATGTATCACCGGCACCGGTGGTGTCCACCACCGGCACGCGGAAGCCTTCCACGCGAATAACTTCCTCATTTTCTCCATAGACCACGCCTTCACTGCCTACGGTCATGATGACCTTGCCCGCCTGGGACGTGAGAATCGCATCTCTGTCCATGCCGTCAAACATCAGCGCTGCTTCGTGTTCATTCGGCGTGAGGTACGTCACCTTGTCGATCCAGTCCTTCGGGATATCCATATACGGCGCTGGATTCAGCATCACCGGTACGCCGGCCTCATAGCATCGGTCAATGATATAGCCGATGGTATCCATTGGGATTTCATGCTGCAGCATCACCAGCTCGGAAGAAGAAATCACATCCCAGTCTTTATCAATGATTTCGCGGCTTACCTTATCGTTGGCGCCTTTGATGACGATGATGCTGTTATCTCCTTCAGCCAATGTGATGTGCGCCGTGCCGGTGGTCACTCCTTCGAGCACCTCCACATAGTCTGTCTTCACATGGCTCTTCTCGAGCGCTTCCTTCATCAATCCGCCATACGCATCATCACCGACGCAGCCAATCATATATACATCGTGACCCAAGCGGGCAGCGGCTACCGCCTGGTTCGCCCCCTTGCCGCCGGGGGAAACAATCAGCCGATTTCCCATAACCGTCTCGCCGGCCAATGGTCTCCGATTCGCTTCTACCGTGATGTCCATATTACAACTGCCAATTACAGAAATATGACCCATAGTGCCTCCATTACTGTACTTACGTTCAATATAACTACACTATTCTAACATATACCGCCCGCGGAAAAAAGGTGGGCAGGAAATTTTATGAAACTCAAACGCAGGAAGACAGCGGACCGCCAGACCGTCAGACAGCAGACGCGCGTACGGAACACGGCCAACGAATCACGGACGCGAGGGGGAATGCAGCGAGCTGCGTTGACCGATTTCAAAATTCCACGCGGCTTTCCAAATTTGCGCCGCGCCGCAGAAATCGCGCAATAAAAAAAGCACGAAGAAAATTTTTCTCTCCGTGCTTTTTTGTTTCAGTCATGCTTACCGTTTGTCGTTTCCTTTACACAATCTTCTCGCCGTGATAGAGCTCTCCATCGATATCCGGCTTCACGCCATAGCCGATGGCCCATTCGCATTTGTATTTAATCGCCTGGGCATGAATGTTTTTCACCTTGTCGATGGTCTTGACCACTTTCGCCGGTACGCCGACTACCAGAGAATTCGGCGGGATTACCTGATTTTCCAAAACCAGAGCGCCGGCAGCAATGATAGATCCGCGGCCGATTTTCGCACCGGTCAGGATGGTAGCGCTCATGCCGATGAGCACATGGTCCTCGATTTCGCAACCGTGAACGCAAGCACTGTGGCCAATGGTCACATAGTCACCGATGATGCAGGGATTGTTATCTGCTACATGCAAGCACACCAGGTCCTGCACATTGCTGCATTCGCCGACGGAAATATAATTCACATCACCTCTAGCTACTACGCCTGGCCAAAGGCTGGCATACTTGCTCACTCTCACATCGCCGGAGAGAAATACCTGGGGCGCTACGAAAGCATTCGCATCGATCTGCGGGATTTTTCCATTGAAAGATTCATTAGAAAGCGTGTACATAGAAAAGCCTCCTCATAAACATATAGAAATTTTGCTATTCGTATTATACTACAGGATTTTTTATTTTTCTATATTCTTTCGGGAAATCTTTTCTGTGGTTTAGGGAAACACTGATTAAATCGTTATCTGAAATCATTCTTGAATTTTTATTCAGAGCGAGGAAAGGAAATCCGCGAATAGCGAGCTATTTAAGGATTTTCTTGACGAAGCTATGAATAAAAATTCTTATGATTTCAGATTCTGCGATTTAATCAGCGTTTCCCTAG
>CAVHZP010000038.1:0-12033 GCA_963640485.1 bacterium
ATTGGATTGACGCTATTATAACACAGAGTCATAGTTTTTGCGAAATATTTTTAAATTTTTTTGCGAAAAGTGATCGGTAGTCGGTAGTCGGTGGTCAGGGCGCAGTTACCGCAAGTGCAACATGAAGATGGTACGGCTATCAAATTAGTGATCAGTAGTCAGTAATCAGTGGTCAGGGCGCGTTTGACTAATCTGCCAAATGCCTCCCGACCACCGATTACTGACTACTGATCACTGATTACTAAACCACTACAGAAACATGGCTCCAAGTAAAAAGAACCCGGCTCTCAGAAAGAGTCGAGTTCTTTTTGCTTGAAAATCAACGGCCGCAAAGCGCCGCTATCTTTTCGTATTCTGTTTTCAGATTACGGATAATCCCATCAAACAGAGTGAAGATCATGTCGCCGTCAATCTCGCCGGCCGGTGCGGGGAGGACCGCATCGAGCACCATATAAGCGGCGTACAAATTAAAAAGCGCCGCAAATTTTGAAAAAATAAGATTGCACTTACCGATTTCAAAAACTCGCGCTGCTTTCTAATTTGATGCGGCATACCTCAACTTGAACCCTGAACCTTGAACCTTCCACCTCCCAACTTGACGGGTAACATATACGCGATATATATTGTGAGAGGTGCAAACGGAAAATTGATTTCGTGTATATGGATTGGAGGTATGATTTATGAATCAACATTCTTATTTCCGCGTCAATCTGCCGGCGCTTATAGCGGCGCTGCTGGCGCTTTTTCTTTATGGGAATATCGCCCTGGCGACGTCCCTTTTCACGCCCGAGGTGAATCAGCTCATCGATGAGGACTATCAACAGGTCACAGAAAGGGGCTACGGAAATCTGGTGCTGCCTCCCCGGCTTCACTCGATTTCCGAAGAAGTCATTCCCGAAGAAGCGGTCTTTGTGGCGAAGAAATTGCAAAACGCAGGATTTACCGCCTATTTCGTCGGCGGCAGCGTCCGCGATACATTGCTGGGCAAGCAGGTGAACGATTGGGATATCACCACTGACGCGAATTATACAGATTGCCAAAACATTTTCGGTGACGCTTTCCTCGTGCATTATGTCGGTGATATGCCTTTCGGCATGGTCAAGCTCCCTGATGCGAAAGAGCCTGTCGATGTAGCCACTTACGGCAAAATTCCCGCGGTCTATCTGGGACACAAAGGGATTCCCGACGACACGTCCAGCAATCTCTTCACCGATTCTTTCCGTCGCGATCTCCCATACAACGCGCTCCTCTACGATCCGAGAAGCGGCAACGTGCTGGATTACCACGGCGGCCTCCACGATATGCGCGAGCACATCACCGATACCATGTACGAGCCAACCATTCAATTCCCCGATAATCCGTCCGTCTGCATCCGCGCACTCCGCTTCACTGCCCGTTTCAATTTCCACATGAGCCCGCGCCTCGAAGCAGCTCTGGGAAATGCGCCACACTATATCCAAATGATCCCCATGAATGAGCGCTATTACAACGCGGCCCGTTTCTTCACCGGCGGCTACGCGGTGCGCAGCTACGAATTGCTGAGCCGCTACCATGTGATGCCCCTCTTCCTACCCGGCCTCGATCCCGCCACTCATACACCGGCTGACATCGCGGCCTATGAGAAATATCTGGAAGCACTGATGCCCGCTCTGGATAAAGCGGACCTCTCCGGTCTGGACGCCGAAGGGAAACAGGCTTATGTGTACGCCCGCCTGCTCTATCCGGATCTGCAGAAATATCAGAAAACCATGCCCACGGAAGTCGCCATTCGCGCCGTCATCGCAGGGATCAATGAAATCATGTCTCTCCCTAATGATACGCAAGAGCTTCTCGCCACCCATCTCCACCGACTCACTCAATAGTCAATCGATGGAACAAAAAATCGCAAGGAAATATTTTTATTTCCTTGCGATTTTTGCTTTGTACACTTCTGCCAATGTCATAATAAGAACCTCCCGTGTCCTTGCCTCTCTGGGTCTCTATCCCAAAATAAAAAGCCGTTCTTTAACGCCTGCAACAGGGCTCCAGTCCCTTTGGAACGGCAATAAAAAAGCACCTACATTTCTGTAAGTGCTTATATTCTGTTGTATTAATTTTCTCCCGCTATGACTACCCGTCTAAAAAATTCATTTGCTAACGGGTCCTCTTTTTCGAAGCTGGCTGGACTCCAATTTTCACCATATTTCTTGGCGATAGCCTCATATAATTCTTCATCAGTTAATTCTTTTAAATCCTCATTTCCCATTTTCTCCACCTCCTACAATATTTTCAACCGCTTCTACAACTAATTTGGTTAATTTTCTATTATCCACTCTCATGAGCCATAATGTCCATGGTACATTAGTGCATTTTTTCAATGTCTCATCTATATCACGAATCTTATTGATTTGTGGGTCAGTATAGATAATATTCCCATTTTCCATATGGACACTAAAAACATGCCCACCACCGCCATATTTCCGCAACCACTACACCTTTACGACAGCTCTTGCATTTTCGCCCCACTCTGTGAATGCTTTGGCTACTAAATTTTTAAACTGGGCTTTTCTTCCCACAAGTACGAACCCCTTGTCTTTGGAGTAATTTTTTAAATCAACATCCCAACAAGCACAAGCATCTAGCCCTATATTATCCTTTTGATAAGGTTTTGCGGCTCCTTTCTTATTTCTTATAAAAAATCCCAGAGATTCTCCCTGGGATTTTTGCACTATCTCACTCTTTCGCCATTCGAAATTCTGCGAATGGCTTCTTTTGCAGCTCTTTGTGCCGCTTCTTTTTTATTTTTTCCGATGCCGCTTCCCATGTGTTTTCCATTGATGGTGATATCCATCCAAATGGTTTTGTCATGGGCGGGGCCTTCGTCTTTGGTGACGATGTAGTGGATTTCCACATCGCCATGTTTCTGTACCATTTCCTGCAGGTCCGACTTATAGTCGTGGTCGTAGTCGCCCTGGTCGATGAGATCCAGGAATTTCTTCATGTGCCCCAGGATGAAGCGGGAGGCCACTTCATAGTTGTTATCGAGGTAGATGGCGCCGATGACCGCTTCGAAGGCGTCACCCAGAATAGAAATACGGGTGCGGCCGCCGGACATTTCCTCCCCTTTTCCCAGGCGCATGTATTCGCCTACGTGAAATTTCGCCGCACACTCCGCACAGGAGGGCTTGCACACCACGCTGGCTTTCGCCCGGGTGAGTTCGCCTTCGGGCCAGCTGGGGAAGCGGAGGAAGAGGTATTCACCAATGACCAGGTCGAGGATCGCATCGCCCAGAAATTCCAGTCGCTCATTGTCATGAATGACTTCATTTTTGTGTTCATTGGCGTAGGACGTATGGGTGAGGGCTGTATTCAGCAGCTCCGCGTTTTGCACGGGGATTTCATTTTCCTCGGCAAACCGCTTGACCCTCGCTATACGTTCCCGTCGTTTAATGTCTGCATGGCTCATGCTTCATAACGCCTCATGATGACCACCGCATTGTGGCCGCCGAAGCCGAAGGCGTTGGACATGGTCACATTGACCGGAAGATCTCTCGGGCCGTCTTTTGCATAGTCCAGGTCACATTCCGGATCCGGGGTCTGGAGATTCAGGGTCTGATGGACTTTGTTGTGTTCGATGGAGAGCGCGCAAACCACAGCCTCGATAGCGCCGGCTGCGCCCAGGAGGTGGCCGGTCATGGACTTGGTGGAGTTTACCACGATATCATAGGCATGCTGGCCCAGGACTTCTTTGATGGCCTTGGTTTCGTTCTTATCGTTCAGGCCGGTGGAGGTGCCGTGAGCGTTGATGTAGTCGATGTCTTCCGGGGAAATACCGGCATCAGCAATGGCATTTTTCATGCAGCGGGCTGCCAGCTCGCCGCCCGGGCGCGGTGCGGTGATGTGGTACGCATCGCCATTGGTGCCGTAGCCGATGACTTCAGCATAAATGTGAGCGCCTCTGGCTTTAGCGTGTTCCAGTTCTTCGAGAATCAGGACGCCGCTGCCTTCGCCGAGGACGAAGCCGTCACGGCGTTCATCGAAGGGGCAGGAGGCTTCTTCCGGCGGGCATTCGCGGGAAGACAGTGCGTGCATAGCAGCGAATCCTGCCATAGGCGCTTTGGTGACAGCGGCTTCGGTGCCGCCGGCAAACATCACGTCAGCATCGCCCCACTGGATCATGCGGGTCGCACGGCCGAGAGCATTGTTTCCGGAAGCGCAGGCGGTCACGTCGGTGAGGACCGGGCCCTGGAGACCGAAGGTGATGGAAACCATACCGGAAGCCATGTTTGCAATCATCATGGGGACCGAGAAAGGATTGACCTTCGCCGGACCGCGCTTGTCGATGCGTTCTACGGTTTCTTCCATGGTAGCAACGCCGCCGATACCGGTGCCAATGATGGTGCCCACACGGCCGGGATCTTCTTTTTCCATGTCCAGTTTCGCATCTTCTACTGCCATTTTCGCAGCAGCCACAGCGAGCTGAGCATTTCTATCCATGTGGCGGACAGTCTTCTTGTCACCTACATATTTTACCGGGTCGAAATCTTTGACTTCGCCGGCAATTTTTACCGGGAATTCAGAGGCATCAAACTGGGTGATCGGTCCTACGCCGGATTTCCCTTCCAAAAGGGCATTCCAAAATGCATCTACGCCGATACCTACTGGAGATACGACGCCCATACCGGTAACTACGACTCTTCTTTTTTCCATAAAAGTACACCTTTCTTGCAATCGATTATATGAAATATAGTTCTATAAAAATATTGGACTTGAACCACGGCCTGTGATTTCAAATCCAGCGGGAGTTTCTATGTGCTATACGGTTCGGATTTTGTAGTCGGTAGTCAGTGGTCGGTAATCGGGACACGTTTGGCCGCCTCTTCGTCCGCACCTTGAACCCTGAACCTTTTTCTGGAGAAAACTTCAAAAAAACAGACAACCCTTTCTTATTCTGTAATCCGCTTTTTTCAAGTATTTTCCATGTTAAAGCATAAGTCATAAGGTTAAGCCGGAGGAAATCCTCCGGCGTCCTTATGGATGTAAGAATTACATCTGGCTGTCGATATAGTCTACAGCGTTCTTTACGGTTTTGATCTTTTCAGCAGCATCGTCCGGAATTTCGATATCGAATTCTTCTTCGAATGCCATGATCAGTTCAACGATGTCCAGGGAGTCAGCGCCCAGGTCGTCGATGAAAGTGGAATCGATGGTTACATCAGCTTCGCTAACGCCCAGCTGTTCAACAACGATTTTCTTTACTCTGTCAAAAGTGCTCATTACAATTTCACCACCTTTCTGTGTGGAGGTGTATGCCCCCTAATTGTACCTTTTAGATTATATTACATAACCATTCCGCCGTCTACTTTTAAAACTTGACCGGTGATGTAGCTTGCATCATCAGACGCAAGGAAACATACCGCAGAGGCGACGTCTTCAGCCTGGCCCATGCGGCCAAGAGGAATGGACTGAAGCATAACTTCTTTATTCTTCTCCGGAATCACATCGGTCATATCGGTAGCGATGAAGCCCGGGGCTACCGCATTGACGCGGACATTTCTGGGAGCCAGTTCTTTGGCACACGCTTTGGTAAGGCCGATGACACCGGCTTTCGCAGCGGCATAGTTCGCCTGGCCTGCATTGCCCATGAGGCCCACCACGGAAGCGATATTGACGATAGCGCCTTTCTTCTTTCTCATCATGATCTGCGCTGCCGCTTTGGTGGTGAGGAAGGTGCTCTTGAGATCCGTATCCAGCACTGCATCCCAGCTTTCTTCCTTCATGCGAATCAGAAGGCCGTCGCGGGTAATGCCTGCATTATTGACCAGCACATCGAGGCCGCCGAATTCATCTTTCACTGTCTTGAAAATGCGATCCACATCTTCTGCGGTGGACACATCGCCCTGAATAGTGAATGCTTTACCGCCGGCGGCTTCGATTTCCGCTTTCACAGCGTCCGCAGCAGCTGCATTGCCTGCATAGTTCAGCGCTACCGCATAGCCTTTGGCTGCCAGCGCCAGCGCGATGGCTTTGCCGATACCGCGGGAAGCACCGGTGACCAGTGCGCTTTTTTCGATATTTTCCATCTTATTCTCCCTTGAAAGCTTTGAGTGCTTCTTCTACAGTAGCCACATCCTCTGCATGGCAGCAGGGAATGGAGCGGTCGATTTTCTTCATGAAACCGGAGAGCACAGTGCCCGGGCCGGCTTCCAGGGCATGGGTCATGCCGCCAGCCACCATATTTCGGATAGATTCATCCCAATGTACCGGGTGTGCAGCCTGATCCACCAGATTCTGACGGATATCAGCGGCTTTGGTTTCTTCCTTGGCATTCACATTGGCAACCACCGGAATCGTGGTGTCATGGATGTCGATATGATCCAATACCTCTTTCAGACGGAGCGCCGCCGGTTCCATCAGTGTGGAATGGAATGGCGCGCTGACTTTCAGCATCACCGCACGACGAGCGCCGGCTTCTTTCAGAGCCACGCAAGCCTTCGCTACGGCATCGGTAGCACCGGCGATGACCACCTGTCCCGGGCAGTTGAAATTGACTGCCTGCACAGGCAATGCGTCGGTGGAAACTTCACCGCATACTTTTACGATGGTTTCCGGTGTGGAACCGATGACAGCCGCCATGCTGCCTTCGCCCAGCGGCACCGCTTCCTGCATGAATTTTCCGCGCAGATGGACGGTGTGCACCGCATCAGCAAAAGAAATCGCGCCGGCAGCCACCAGAGCGGAGTATTCGCCCAGGCTGTGACCTGCGGCGATGTCCGGTGTAAGGCCGTGTTCCTTGAGCACCTGCCATACCGCTACGCTGGCGGTCAGGATAGCGGGCTGTGTGAATTCGGTCTTCATCAGCTCTTCATCCGGGCCTTCAAACATCATTTTGGAAATAGAAAATCCCAGTGTTTCATCTGCTTCTTTGATCAGTGCTTTGACAGAATCATATTTCTCATAGAGATCCTGTACCATGCCTACTTTCTGAGAACCCTGTCCGGGAAACAGAAATGCCGTTTTCATTGTATCACGCCTCCAATATATAAAAGTTAAGTTAGAAGTGAGGAGTGTTGGTGCGGCGCACAATTCGTAAAGCGCCGCGAGTTTGGAAAATAGCGGACGCCCGTTCCTGCTTCCCCACCACCGTTGTCCGTGTTACCGTCTAACCGTTTACCGTCTCTTTTGACGATAGCGGGAAATGGAGGAAAGCCCGTTTCTACGAAACCATTGGCGCACCATTCCCCGCTACCATACACACGCGCGGTTCACGGTCACACGGTAAACGGCTACGATGAAGAAGCAGGTACGCGGTGTCTGACGTCTGATGTCTGACGGTCTGACTATCTGCGTAACCGCGTCCCGACTACCGACCACTAACTACCGACTACTCAACTACATCCACTTCATTACATCGCAACCCCAGGTGAGGCCGGCACCGAAGCCGGTGAGGACTACGTAGTCCCCGTGCTTCACCTTGCCTGCGCGAACGGCTTCGTCCAGGGCGATACCCACGGACGCTGCCGAGGTATTGCCATATTTATCCACATTCACATACATATGCTCCGGTGCCAAAGCGAGACGCTTGGCGATAGCCTGGATGATGCGGTTATTCGCCTGATGAGCGATGAACATGCCGATATCTTCCTTCGTGATGCCTGCTGCTTCGAGAGTCTTCATCGTAGTCTGACCCATATGGCGGACAGCGGCTTTGAAAACTTCCGGTCCTTCCATGTGGATATAGATACGGCCGGAATCGATACCACGGTGAGTCACCGGTTCTGCCACGCCGCTGGCCGGGATATTGAGGATTTTCCCCAAACTGCCATCGGAGCCCAGGTCAGACGCCAGAAGGCCATAGCCCTCTTCCACCTGGCCGATGACCGCCGCGCCGGCGCCATCGCCGAAAAGGATGCAAGTGGAGCGATCTTCCCAGTTCACCAGACGGGAAAGCACTTCCGCGCCGATGATGAGGATATGCTTGTACATGCCTGCCTTCACCAGGTTCGACGCCAGAGCTACCGCATAGATGTAGCCCGAGCAGCCGGCGGAAATATCCATGGCCCCGGCATGCTTACAGCCCAGTTTGTCCTGCACCATGCATGCCGTAGACGGCACCACATAATCCGGCGACGCAGTAGCTACGATGATGTAGTCTATGTCGTCTGGAGTTACGCGAGCCGCTTCCATGGCAGGAATCGCTGCCTTCACACACAGATCCGATGTGGTCTCCGTGCGGGAAGCAATATGTCTTGTCTCGATACCGGTGCGAGTGCGAATCCACTCATCGCTGGTATCTACCATTTTTTCCAAATCTGCGTTAGTCAGGATCTTCTCCGGTGCATAATGCCCGGTACCCAAGATCCCGGCTGAACATAATCCAGTCATATATGATGTATCCTTTCCATTGCAATAAGGAAATATAAGGTTCTAAAAGCCGCTTCCGTCAGCTGCGTGCCATACCCGTACCAAGTGAGGAGTGAGGAGTGAGGAGTGGTGGTGCGGCGCACAAATTAGAAAGCGCCGCGAGTTCGAAACAGAAATTTCATACCAATCCTGATTACCGACTACCGACCACCGACTACCCGTCACTCGCAGCATTCATCGCAACTGCCGCAAGTAGTTTCAAAACCTATATTTCCTAGATGCTCTCCGTTTCCATCTGTTTCAGCGTGTCCATGACGATCTGGTCCAGATGTTCGCGGCATACGTCCTGTGCCATATGGATGGCATTTTTGATTGCTTTCGCCTTGGAAGCGCCGTGGCAGATGAGGAGGCCGCCCTTGATGCCCAGGAGCGGGGCTCCGCCGTATTCAGCGTAGTCCAAAGGTTTCGCCAGATATTTCTTCAACGCCGGTTTCAGGAGGAATCCGCCGATTTTCGCGCGGAGGCCGCCTTTCATCACCGCATCTTTCAAGAGAGCGGCCACCATATTTCCGGCGCCCTCTCCGAATTTGAGTACCACATTTCCCGTAAATCCATCAGTGACGATGACATCAAATTCGCCGCTCATCACATCACGGCCTTCCGCGTTGCCGGCGAAAGGAATCACCGTCTGCTTCGACAGCGCCTCATTGGCCTCTGTCACCAGCGGGCTCCCCTTGGTCGCTTCGGCGCCGATATTGAGAAGACCAATCTTCGGATGAGAAATCCCTGCCACCTTGGTGGCGTAAATATAGCCCAAAAGGGCATTTTGTACATAGGTAGAAAGCTTCGGCTGCGCGCTGGCCCCCGAATCCACCAGGAAGGTATACCCGCCTTTCTGGTTCGGGATCGGCGTCAGAATCGCCGGACGCTCGATGCCTTTGATGCGACCGATGCCCAGGAGCCCCGCCGTCACCGCTGCGCCTGTGGAGCCCGGTGCCACCAGAGCGCCGCACTCGCCATCGCGGACAAGCCTTGCCCCCACAGAGACAGAGGCATCCTTCTTCTTGCGGTAAGCCATCCCCGGATGCTCTCCCATTTCGATGACTTCCGACGCGTGGTGGATTTCGATCAGAGGATTTTTATCCTCCCCATTCTTTTCCAGAATCGGACGAATCTCCTCTTCCTTCCCCACCAGAACCACCGGGATTTTCCACTCCCGTACAGCCTGAATCGCTCCTAATACGATTTCCAGCGGCGCAAAGTCACCACCCATAGCATCGACAGCTATTTTTTCCATGGGACGCCTCCATCAATTCAAAAATTCCATAATAAACTTAGCCCGGTACACTTCTTCCTCGCCGTCAAAGAAACTGATATAGATATGTCTCTTATTTCCTCTGACCAAGGCAATGCGCCCTTTCATCACCAGCGTAGTCCCCGGTTTCACGGGTACTTTGTATTTGATATTTCCTACCTGGGTCGGGGCAAAGGCCTCCCCTGCCAAAGCTTCGGCAAAGGACGCAGAAGCGCCGTAGAGTTTCTCCGGACTGACAGCCCCGCAAGAGTCCGCCATCTCATCTCTAGTTTGAAATAAGCCGACGCCTTTGACTCCCACATCCATATCCAATATACGGATGCCGCCCCGTCCCTCTACGGGATCGGAGACCAGGTGCTCGATGCGGTCGCGCATCTGGGGAATGCCCAAAGTCTGCCTGTCCAGTCGAATCGTCGCAGCTGACACAGAAAACTTCTCTGCCAGATCTCCATCTGTCAGACATGGATTTTGGCGGAGCAGGGTCTGTATCGCTTCTCGTCTTTGATTTTTATCCATCTTGAATTTTCTGCTCATATTATCACCTGCTGATAATACTATACCACACCATGGCAAGTCCTGCACGCAGGAAATTGGAAAAAGCATTTTCCAATTCTCTTATCTATAAGGAAATCGAAATTTCCCCTTCTTTTCGCGATTTTCTCTTTCTTGCAGGAAATCAGAAAACTCTTTTTGCGCCAAAAATCTCTTTTAGAAATATTGACTCAAAGTCTAAATGCCTGAAAAGCCCGCCCTGTCTGGCATTTTTACGCCTTTCATTTTATCACTTGGTGATAATTAAAACAATTACACTCGTATGTATGATTTTATTTTCCGCAAATTTCAAAAATCGCCATTGACTTATTTCATTTCATAGCATAAACTACAGTGAATACAGGATATATCACATTTTACATTTTGTCAAACAATATTATTCAGTTGTTTAGTTATTTATAGGAACTGTTTTCAAGAAAACTTTAGGAGTGATACTTATGAAATTACCGGAATTGCACATTGGAAATTTGACCGCTTCTGTGCCCATCGTCCAGGGCGGCATGGGCATCGGCGTCAGCCTCTCCGGCCTCGCCAGCGCTGTAGCCAATGAAGGCGGCATCGGCGTCATCTCAGCAGCAAATATCGGATTCAACGAGCCCGACTTCCGTAGAAATACAGTAGAAGCGAACCTTCGCGCCCTGAAAGATCATCTGCGCAAAGCAAAAGAGAAAGCCACCCGCGGCATCGTAGGCGTGAACATCATGTGGAAAGGCCAGCACTACGAAGACTACGCCCGCTGCGCAGCCGAAAGCGGCGCCGACATCATCTTCACCGGTGCCGGCCTCCCCTCCGACCTCCCCGCCTGCGTGGAAGGGACGAATACCAAGATCGCTCCCATCATCGGCTCCCCGAAAGCTGCCCGCGTCATTCTGAAACTGTGGGAACGCCACCACCACCGCACTGCTGACATGGTAGTCATCGAAGGCCCGAAAGCCGGCGGCCACCTGGGCTACACCCGCGAACAGGTGAAAGAGCACGAGAGCGACGGCTACGAAAAGGAAATTCAGGAAATCCTCGCCGTGGTTCGGGAATTTGAAGAAAAATTCAAAAAGAAAATCCCCGTGGTCTTCGGCGGCGGCGTCTTCGACAAAAAAGACATCGAGCACTACCTCTCCCTGGGCCTCTCCGGCGTACAGATGGCCACCCGCTTCGTAGCCACCAAAGAATGTGACGCCTCTGACGAATTTAAAAAAATGTACGTCAACGCCAAGAAAGATGACGTCACCATCGTGCAGAGCCCGGTCCACATGCCCGGCCGCGCCCTCCTCAACCCCTTCGTCTGCGCCTTCCGCCAGAAACGAATTCCCGTCACCAACTGCTTCCACTGCCTCAAGACCTGCGACCCCTCCACCACCCCTTACTGCATCACCCAGGCCCTCATCCGCGCCGTCAAAGGCGACGTAGACCACGGCCTCGTCTTCTGCGGCGCTAACGCGTGGAAGATCAGTGGGATCACCACCGTGCATGAGCTGATCAAGGAATTGACGGATTGACGCTAGCGATGCTTCCGCCAGTGCGAACACGTCGCTGCGGCCCCTAGCTCCTAGCTGCTGGCTACTGGCCGGCAAGAGAAACAAAGTGGCAATAAAAAAGAGCGTCCCGCGATAAATGAAAAAACAAGAACCGTTTGCTTTCGTTTATCGCGGGACGCTCTTTGCGTATCGGTGAGTTGTTACACCAGCCTGCTAGCAGCCAGCAGCCAGCAGCTAGGAGCCGCAGCGACATGTTCGCACTGGCGGGAGCACCAACGCACGACAAAAAGGCCCTTTGGGCCAGAGGTGCTACGGCGAAGCGGTGGAATCGGCGCCAGCACATTTCGCGGT
>CAVHZP010000039.1:0-11777 GCA_963640485.1 bacterium
CCATGGCGCGAATGGATGCCGCTTCTTTCGGAGAAGCTACGACGCCATCGACGCCAGCGGATTTGGCGAGGCTTGCCAGGTCCAGTACATGTTCCTGGATTGGCAGGTGTCCACCGATTTCCTGCCAGCCCTGGTCATCAAAGCTGGTGAGCACGGTGACGGCGAGAATCTTCGGTACCTCGATGCCCAGCGCTTCAGCAGCTGCCTTCGACTGCTCGCTGGCGGCTTTCAACATCGCCCGTCCGCCGCCGGCATGGACAGTGAGAAGATTCACGCCCAGACGCGTCAGCGCCGCTGCGCTGTGGCCGACGGTATTGGGAATATCATGGAGTTTCAAATCCAGGAATACTTTCTTGCCATGGTCTTTCAGGTAGCGGATGGTCTCCGGGCCGGCGCTGTAGTAGAGCTCCATGCCTACTTTGTAGAAGGAAACCAGATCCCCCAGCTTGTCTACCAGGGCTTTCATTTTGTCAAAGCTGTCAACGTCCAATGCCACGATGAGGCGGTCATCGGCTCTATAGATTTCATTTTCTTCCATATCCATTCTCCCTTGAGAAAATACATAGGTATATCTAGGATATTATACCATTTGTGGCAAGGAAATACACGAGTTTTTTGGGGGAAATTAGTAGTCGGTAGTCAGGGCCGCTAGAACATAGTGACAACAGCGAATATCGGGGAACCTCCCCCGACCACCGACTACTGACTACCCAAAGAAGCCGCGAGAGAAAATTCTCGCGGCTTCTTTGGGTAGAAAAATTCATTATCTGTCGATGCAAGCCGCCTGCTCTTCCAGCAACTTTTGCAGAGCTTCCTTACTCGGCAAAACCGTTTCATATTTGCTTGCAAAAATTTGCGTATTGTCCTCCGGCAGCGTCATTTCCACAACGGCATTGTTCTTATCTCTGCAGAGCACAATTCCGATAGTGGGATTCTCATCCGGTAGTTTTACCTTCCGGTCATAGTAGTGGACATACATCTGCATTTGCCCGATGTCCTGATGCTTCAATTCGCCAATTTTCAAATCGAAAAGCACGAAGCAGCGCAGCAGGCGGTTATAGAAAACCAGATCCACCATGAAATGTTCTTCGTCAAAGGTAAACCGCACCTGTCTACCGATGAAGGCAAAACCAGTGCCAAGCTCCAGCAGGAACTGCTGCAAATGGTCAATGATTCGACTTTCCAGCTCACTTTCAGAATATTCCGGAAGCTCCTTCAATCCGAGAAATTCCAGTACATAGGGATCTTTGATTGCATCTTTGGCGCTCTCGACCGACTGCCCCTCTAATGCCAGGCGATACACCTTATCCCTATCAGTGCTCAGTGCCAGGCGCTCATACAGCGAGCTATTGTATTGCCGCTTCAGCTCCGTGAGGCTCCAATCATTTTTCACGGATTCGATTTCATAGAAATGGCGTTCGTCGATGTTATCAATCCGCATGAGCTTGAGATAGTGTGACCAGCTCAAATAAAACTTTCTGCCGGTGCTAACCGATGGAAGGTTCTTGAATTGGCTAAACACTGTTTCGCCAATTTGATCCGTAGAATAAACTTTGTAAAATTGTCTGATGTTTTTCAGATTTCCGACTGAGAACCCCTTTCCATAAGTCTCAGTCAAATATACCGACAATTCTTTTAACAGCTGTGTCCCGTATGCTGCACGTTTTTCGCCACGCTGCTCTTCTTCCACAATCATTCTACCGATTTCAAAATACGCATAGACCATGGAGAGATTGACTGCGGTTTTGGCATTTCTTCGAGCTTGTGCCAATACCTCGGATACGCTTTCAAGAAATCTTTGGTTGAGCGGGGTGATTTCGTTTTTTATCATACACTGTCCCTCCTTGCAGCGATTCCCTTGTTATTTACTTTCATTATAAATAATGAAGAGCACCTGTTCAAGAGAATGAGGCATAAGGCAAATTAAAAACCGCGAGAGAAAACTCTCGCGGCCTTTTGTGTACCAGCCTTACGCCTTTACGGCTTTTGCTTTTTTAGATTTCTTTTCTTCTTCCGGATGCGTTGCATTTCTGTTGCTGGAGGTATGTTCATGCCAGGTCACCCAGATGGAGGTGGCTACGCAGACAGAAGAGTAGGCCCCGGAGATGAAGCCGATGAGCATGACCAACGCGAAGTTCTTCGTGGTGTCGCCACCGAAGAAATAGAGCGATGCGACGCAGAAGAGCGTGGTGGTCAAGGTGTACAGGGATCGGCGGATGGTCTGATGGATCGAGTCATTCGCCAGTTTCGCAAAGCTGTCGGTCCGCCGGTGGGTGTGAATGGCTTCACGGATACGGTCGAAGATGACGACGGATTCATTCATGGAGTAGCCCAGGACCGTCAGGATTGCCGCCAGGAAGGAAGCGTCCACTTCCAAATGGAAGAAGGCAAAGACCCCCAGCACCATCAGGATATCGTGGCAGATAGCAACGATAGCAGAGAGGGCGATGCGATGCTCAAAGCGGATGGACATGTAGAGGATCATAGCGCCGAAGGAAATGATGACATTGAGAAGGGTATTCTTCGTCACTTCCGAACCGATGACAGCGCCAACGGTTTCGATACGTTTCACTTCTGCTTCGCCCACTTTTTCTTTCACGTGGGAAACCACAGTCTGTGCTTCTTCAGCAGAAAGATTGCGGGTACGGATGATTACGTCATCGCCGGCTTCACCCTGCATATTTCCGGAAAGCTGGATGGTCGCTGTTTCCAGGCCATCTTTTCGAAGTCCTTCACGGACCTGCTCTACGGTCACATTCTGCGGGAAGCCCAGCTCCAGGATGGTGCCGCCGGTGAAGTCGATGCCCCAGTTGAAGCGGAACATCACCAGAGCAGCAATGGATAAAACGATGAGGAGGCCGGAAATACTGAACCAGATTTTTCTTTTGGCAATAAAATCAAAGGAATTAAGCATTATTTATCGTACCCCCTTTTTCCACCAAACCACCAGGGGTTATGAATCCAGTTGGCATCGATCAGGAACATGAGAAGCGTGCGGCTCACGGTGATGGCGGTGAACATGGAGACTGCCACGCCGAGGCCGAGAGAGAAGGCGAAGCCTTTCACTGTCGCACTGCCCAGGAAGAAGAGGATGCAGGAGGTGATGATGACTGTCATATTCGCATCAAAGATGGTGACGAAGGCACGCTTGAAACCGGACTGTACAGCCAGGCGAAGGAATTTGCCTTCAGCGATTTCTTCTTTGAAACGTTCAAAAATAAGGACATTGGCATCCACCGCCATACCGATGGACAGGATGACGCCGGCCACGCTTGGCAGTGTCAAGGTGGCATGGAGGAGATTCAGGATGCCCAGAAGAATCAGGACATAAACCAGGAGGGCGATGTCAGCTACGAAGCCGGCCATGCGGTACACGCCCAGCATGAAGAGGACGACCAGAGAAAGGCCGATGGTGAATGCCACCACAGACTTATCTTTGGAATCCTGGCCCAGGGACGGGCCTACGGTGCGGACTTCCATGACGGACACTTTGACCGGCAGGGCGCCGCTTCTAAGAAGGATGGCCAGATCTTTGGCTTCTTCCAGGGTTCTCTGTCCGGTGATGACCGCTGAGCCGCCGGTGATGGCTTCATTGACCACCGGGTTCGTCAGCATTTCGCCATCCAGGTAAATGCCGATGTGACGGCCGATGTTGGCAGCGGTGAGTTCACCGAATTTCTTGCCGCCTTCTTCGCTGAATTCCAGGCCAACCAGAGGCTGTTTGTTCTGCCCCATCTGTTCCTTGGCGTTTTTCAGATCTTCACCGGTGAGCTTCACATTGCCTTCTTCGTCTTTGAACTGAAGTACAGCGGTCTTACCGATGGTTTCGATGGCTTTCTGCGGATCCTTTTCGCCTGGGAGCTCGATGATGATGCGGTTCGCCCCTTCACGCTGGATGATCGGTTCCGTCAGACCCATTTCATTGACACGCTTCTGCATGATATTGATGACCTGGGTGATTGCCTCCGGAGTCACCTTATTTTCTGCGGTGTCTTCTGCCTGCATGACGATGTGAGTGCCGCCCTGCAAGTCCAGCCCCTGGCGGATGTGTCCCGCCAGCCAGCCTACGGTGCCCAAGAAGATGCCGATGATAGCCGCAATGACTACCCAGAAACGGACCAATGCGCCGCTTCTGACACCGCTATTCCTTTTCTTTTCCAAAACTTCAACCCCTTTTCGTGATGATAATTTCTTTATCAGTAACAATGGCTGCCATGAATTGATCGAAAGGCTCTGCGGGAAGTTCTTCTACCACCTGGAAATCCCAGAGCACCAGCACCCGCTTTTCATAGGGCACCTGCGCCAGGTACCGGTCATAGTAACCGGCTCCCATGCCAAGCCGCGTGCCATCAGCAGCTCCTGCCACACCGGGCGCCAGGACCAGGTCGATTTCCTCCGGCGAAATGGTTTCATAGCCTTTGGGGAGATCCCGCAGGCCGTAGGGACCTTTCACGAAATGCCCCATGTCCCGTAGCCGCCCCGCTTCCATTTGCTTATCCGCGAGACACACCGGCACATAGACCTCTTTCCCCGCTGCCAAAGCCGCCCGGATGAGCGGGTCTAAGTCCGCCTCCCCCGGCATGGAGAGGTACGCCAGGATCCGTTTCGCCTCCTGATAGGCCGTAAGCGAGAGGATTTTCTCCGTCAAACCGCGGCTTTTTTCGTCCTTTTCATGAGCAGAAAGAGCCCGCCTTAGGGCGAGCATCTTCTGACGAATCTCCTTCTTTCTTTCAAAAGCAGGAACATTCGACTCCATCATTTCTTTTCCTCTTTTTTGGAAGCTTCTTTATCTTCGACTTCCACGACTTCCTCCACCACTTCGGTGCCGGCGTCCTTCGGATCGTCTACTTCCACGATTTCCTCTACCACTTCAGTTTCCGGTTCTTCCTTAGCCGGGGTCTTGCCGACCACCTGCTCTTCAGAAGCAGCGCCCAAAGCAGCTGCACCGGACTTCTTGGCAGTTTCTTCGTCAATCAGCTTCACATCGCCATGCTGGATCGCGGTCTTCTCGACTTTGATGATGACTTTCGGCGCAATTTCCAGTTCTACGTATTTATCACGCAGCACTTTAATCACACCATGCACGCCTCCGGCAGTCACTACGTGATCGCCTTTGCGAAGAGACAGGAGGAAACGTCCTCTTTCCAGTCTCAGCTGCTTCTGCGGGCGATACATGAAGAAATACATGATACCTACCAACACCAGAAACGGCCATGCCAAGCTCACAAAATTCATTACCAGTTCCATTGTTTCACCTCCACAAATCATATGGAATCATTTTACCATATTATCCTGTAAATTGTCTGTATAAAATATGAGATTATTAATGGTTAAACCGCTATTGGTTTAGTGATCAGTAATTAGTGATCAGTAGTCAGGACTCTTCTATGGCTTAGCGCCAAATGCGCCCTGACCACTAATTACTAATTACTGACTACAAAACCGATAGCGTCCTTTATCTCTTATACCCATCCATGAAAGCCGCTCTGAATTCGGAGAAATTGCCGCCGATGATGGCTTCCCGCATGTCCCGCATGAACTGCAGGAGGAAATAGAGATTGTGAATCGTCACCAAACGGAAAGCCAGGAGCTCTTCGGACTTGTAGAGATGACGAATATACGCGCGGCTGTAGTGCTGGCAGGTGTAGCATCCGCAGCCCTCTTCCAGCGGTGCCCAATCTTTTTCATATTTCTTATTCTTCATATTCATGCGGCCGGTGTGCACCATGGCCATCCCATTTCTGGCCACGCGGGTCGGAAATACGCAGTCAAACATATCGATGCCGCGAGCCACGCCTTCCACCAGGCAGTCCGGCGTGCCGACGCCCATAAGATAGCGCGCCTTATTCACCGGAAGCCACTGGGTGGTGTCTTCCAGGATGTCATACATCAGGTCATGGGGTTCGCCCACCGAAAGGCCGCCGATGGCAAGGCCGTCGAAAGGCATAGAGGAAATCTCCTGCGCACTTCTCTTGCGGAGGTCCTTGTACATACCGCCCTGCACGATACCAAACATGCCGCGGTCCGTTCTGGTGTGGGCCTTGATGCAGCGCTCTGCCCAGCGGGTAGTCCGCGCCGTGGACTGGTCGGCGTATTTGTAATCCGCCGGATAGGGAATACATTCGTCAAAGGCCATGGCGATATCGCTGCCCAAATCCTCTTGAGCGTGAATGGACACCTCGGGTGAGAGGAACTGCTTCGACCCATCCAGGAACGAGCGGAAATGCACGCCCTCTTCGGTGATCTTTCGCATAGCCCCCAGGCTGAACACCTGGAATCCGCCGCTGTCGGTCAAAATCCCCTTCGGCCAATTCATGAAGCGATGGAGCTCGCCAGCTTCTTTGATCAGCTCCGTGCCGGGACGAAGGAAAAGGTGATAGGTATTGGACAGAATAATCTGCGCTCCCATGTCCTCCAATTCCTCCGGCGTCACGGTCTTCACCGTGGCCTGGGTCCCCACCGGCATAAACATCGGTGTCTTAAATGTGCCATGTGGCGTGTGGAGAAGCCCCGCGCGAGCGCCGGTCTTCTTGTCTTCTGCCACCAATTCGTAGTGAATAACCATATATTTTCCTTTATTTCAAAAACATGGCGTCGCCAAAAGAAAAGAATCTGTATTTCTGCTTCACGGCCTCTTCATAGGCGGCGAGAATGTGTTCTCTACCGGCGAAGGAGGCCATCATCATCACCAGCGTGGATTCGGGGAGGTGAAAATTGGTGACGATGGCATCTGGGATGTGCCACTGGTAGCCCGGGTAGATGTAGAGCTGGGTCCAGCCGCTGCCGCTTTCGAGCTTTCCGCTCTGGCCGGCGGATTCCAAAGTGCGCACAGAGGTAGTGCCTACGGCAATGACGCGGCGGCCTTCGGCTTTCGCGCGGTTCACGGCGTCGGCGGTTTCTTCAGGGACGGTGTACCATTCCTTATGCATTTCGTGGTCTTCGATATTTTCTTCGGAAACCGGGCGGAAGGTGCCGATGCCTACGTGAAGGGTCACGAAGCGGAGCTCTGCGCCTTTGGCTTTCATTTCTTCCAGAAGCTCCGGCGTGAAATGAAGTCCTGCAGTGGGCGCTGCGGCAGAGCCTTTGTACTTGGCGTAGACGGTCTGGTACTCATCATTATTATCCAGCTTTTTGTGGATGTATGGCGGTGTAGGCATTTCGCCGATCTGGTCGAGAAGGCTGTCGAAATTGCCATCATAGTGGAATTCTACCAATCTACCGCCGAACTCGGTTTTATCCAGCACTTTGCAATAGCAATTCTCAGCAAATTCGATTTCTACGCCCGGCAGCGCTTTGCGGCCCGGGTTCACTAGGACTTCCCAGGTATCATTGCCCTTGGGGGTCAGGAGGAGCATCTCCACTTTGCCGCCGGTGTCTCTCTTCTTGCCATAGAGACGGGCAGGGATGACTTTGGTGTTATTGAAAACGAAGACGTCGCCTTCTTTGATTTCGTCCAAAATGTCCCGGAAGGTATGGTGCTCCCACTCTCCGGTCACTTTGTCTACCATCATGAGCCGGCAGGAATCCCGCGGCTCCGCCGGTTCCTGGGCAATCAATTCTTTCGGTAAATCATAATAAAAATCTTCCAGTTTCATTCTTTTCTCCTATGAATTTAGTAGTCGGTGGTCGGTAATCAGTAGTCGGGGTGCGCTAGTGCAACTCCCGCTGGTGCGTACATGTCGATGCAGCTTCTAGCTTCTAGCTGCTGGCTGCTGGTCGGCTAGGGAAACATAGTGGCAACATCAAAGAGCGTCCCGCTATGAGCGGAAGCAAGAAATAGTTTGCTTACCGCTAGTGGGGGCCAACCCCCGCCCTTCGGGCCCTCCCCCTTCCAAAGGAAGGGGGTAGAAAAACGGAAGCCAGCAGTAGCCCCTCCTGACCACTAATTACTAATTACTGACCACAAAACCTCCACCGTTCTTAATACACTTTTTCCACCTTCGTCCCGGTGAAGTAGTGGGTGAGGATTTGTTTGTAATAGTCTTTCCCGTCGCCATGCTTTTCTGCCATGGCCTGGGCGCCCCATTGGGAGAGGCCGAGGCCGTGGCCGTAGCCGTAGCCGGTGAAGATGATATTTTTCCCTTTGATGGAAATATCAAAGAGTGTGCTATTGAGGTCAAAGGCGGACTGAATTTTATCTCCGGAAAGGGTCTTGGTCCCCTGGCTCCCCACCACAGTGACGGTTTTCACGCGGCCCGATACGCCGCGGTCTTTGCTCTTATGGGCTTCTCCGATGCGAAGTTTCGTAAGTTTGATATTTTTAAGTTTTCCCACAGCTGCCACATTAGCAAAGGACGTGAGGGGAGCACTCTTCGTCCACTGCTCGGCGTATTTCTCTTCCGGCACGCCTTTGAGATAAGGCACCGCGGTGCCCCATACATTTTCGCAATTTTCCGTATAGCCGCCGCCGCTGGAGTGGAAGACCGCATCAATGGGCTTCCCGCCATAGGTAACGACCTCACCGGCAGTCTCGGCGACAGCGCGATTGGTGGACTCGGTCTCTACTGATACGCCGCGATACACCTGGCTTCTGGTGTCATCGGTCATGTCATAGCCGGCAGAGCGATAGCCGTTTTTATGGAACATGGCGTAGGTTCTCGCCGCCACTGCCTGGGCTTTGATGGCATCAATTTTCCAGGACGGCACAATCTCGCAGGGCACCACGCCTTTGAGGTAGTCTTCCATGGAGACTTCATTCACCAGCGTCACACCGGAACCGGAGGCGATAGCTTTCATATTGCCGCGATAGCGATTGCCTTTAGCAGAGAAGGCGGCGCCAGTATTTCCTGCCTTGAAAGAAACCTGGGTGCCCGCCTTCTTGCCATTCACCGTAAGGGTGCTCCCACTTTTCTTAATAGAAAGCTTCTCGCCATTTTTGTATTTACCGATGACTTTGCCATCCACCTCGGCCTGGAAATCTGCGAGCCCTGCGAGAGTCACTTCGCTCCCCGAAAGGAGACCGATTTCTACAGACGGCGCATTGGTCGATTTCTTCGCCTTAGCAGCATTACTTTGGGCTGCTGTTTTCTTTGCAGAAGCCGCGGTCCGGGTCGTTTCCTTTTTCGCGGTGGTCACCGTTTTCTTTACCCCGGTCCGCACCACAGGCTTACTGGACTTGCGCACCACCACCTGGGATTTCTCCAGGGTTTCTGCCAAAGAAATTTCACTAGCTCCCAGAGAGAATACCGACAGCGCCGCAAGCATGAGGATCCATTTCTTTTTCATATGATTACCTTCTAAAAAATATATTGAGCAAAAGAGTCCCCACTACACTGACCAGTAGACAGGAAACCCAGGGAAAGTAAACATCTGTATTGCCTTTGGAAATATGAATATCCCCGGGCAGGTGCCCCAGGAAGGAAAGCTTCCCGCCGGCAAGGAAGAACAGTCCGAGGGCGATGCAAAGAACGCCGATGAGGATAAGCACTTTACCGGTCGCCATGGCTGTCCTCCGCGCCGGGGAACGCAGCGCCGATGTGGTCATAAGCCGCCTTGGTCGCCAGGCGCCCGCGGGGGGTTCTGGACAGGAAACCAATCTGCATGAGGTAGGGTTCGCACACATCCTCGATGGTGGCGCGCTCCTCGCTGACGGCGGCGGAAATGGTGTCGATGCCCACGGGGCCGCCGTTAAATTTATAAATGATGGCGTGCAGGATAGCATTGTCCAGATCGTCGAGGCCGATATCATCCACATGGAGCGCCGCGAGAGCCATGGCTGCGATTTCCTTGGTGATGGGACTTTCCTGCACCTGGGCAAAATCGCGGATGCGCTTCAAAAGACGGTTCGCAATACGCGGCGTCCCGCGGGAACGGCGGGCGATTTCCTCAGCTCCCGTATCGTCGATTTCTATATCCAGAATGTGCGCCGCACGGACGATGATTTTCTTTAATTCCGCGGTGGTGTAGAACTGCATGTGATTGGTGATGAGGAACCGGTCCCGCAGCGGTGCTGACAAAGACCCGGCTCTCGTGGTGGCACCGATCAGTGTGAAATGCGCCAGGTCGATGCGGATGGAGCTGGCGCCGGTGCCCTTCCCCATGACGATGTCCAGGGAAAAATCTTCCATAGCGGAGTACAAAATTTCCTCCACGCTCCGGTTCAGCCGGTGAATTTCATCGATGAAAAGCACGTCATGGTCCTGCAAGGTGGTGAGGATTGACGCCAGTTCCCCGGGCCGCGCGATGGCGGGGCCACTGGTGACTTTGAACTGGGCGCCCAATTCGTTGGCGATAATTTTCGCCATGGTGGTCTTCCCCAGACCCGGCGGACCGTAGAGAAGCACGTGGTCCAGCGGCTCTTTTCTCGTTCGCGCCGCGGAAATATAAATTTTCAGATTTTCCTTAAACGCCGCCTGGCCGATGTAATCGTCCAAGCGCTGGGGGCGAAGGCTGGTCTGCCACTGGTCCTGTCCGATTTCCTCGGTGGAAACAATGCGCCCCTTGCTGCCTAAGATTTCCTCTTCCGCTTCTCCGCCAAGGCTTTTGATATATTTATTATTCATCTACATTACCTGCCTTTTGCGAATTCCCGGAGCGCTGCGCCCACCAGTTTCGACACATCATCGTAGCCGGTGAGCCGTTTCAGCACCGGCGCGATTTCTCCCATTTCATAGCCCAGTGCCATCAGCGCCTTCGCCGCTTCTCCGGTGAGCCCGTCCTCTACGGCCGGGGCGACTTCTATTTCCTCGTTAGTCAGTTCCACAGAGAAGGCGCCGATCTTATCTTTCAGCTCTACCAGAAGACGCTCGGCAGTCTTCTTCCCGATGCCCGGGAGCCGGGTCAGCGCCGCCACATTCTGCGTGCGGATGGCGCCCACGAAAACCGGCGGATCCATGGACGAAAGGATGCCCAGTGCCACCTTGGGACCGATTTTAGAAATCGAAATCAAGAGCAGAAACAGGTCCTGCTCCTCCTGACTGAGAAATCCATAGAGCAGGATCGCGTCCTCCCGCACCGCCATGTAAGTCAGAAGCTTTGCGCTCTCCCCTACCTGCAGGCGCTGCCGCGTCTTATCCGAAATGAAAATCCGGTAACCGATCCCGCCGGTTTCCAAAAAGCAGGACTCTTCGAAAAGAGCCGTCACTGTGCCTTTCACATATCCAATCATGGGTTTCTCCTCTTATATATTTGTCATACCCCGATGCTCGATGCGATAAATCGCCGTGAGCGCGATAGCCAGCGCGTCGGCTGCATCGTCGGGATCGATTTTCTTTGTGATGTGCATGAGCCGCTTCACCATCTCGATGACCTGCTTCTTGTCCGCGCGGCCGTAGCCCGTGAGCTGCTGCTTCACCTGCAGCGGCGTCACATGGACGATGGGCACACTCTGCCGGTAGCCGGCGAGAAGGATCACCCCTCGCGCCTGGGCCACTTTGATGCCGGTGGTGATGTTCGTATTGAAATACAAAGTTTCCACACCCATGAACTGCGGCCGGTATGTAGCGATGAGTTCCGCGATACCTTCGTAAACGATGTTGAGCCGTTCCAGATCGTCCTGGTCCTTGTAGGTCTCAATGACGCCGTAATTGATGGGCGTGATCGTATTTCCATTCTTCTCCACCACGCCGAAGCCGCAACGCCCCGTGCCGGGATCGATTCCCAATACGCGCATCCTGTCCTCCTGTCGTTTAAACAATCCCTTTTATTATATCATATATTTTCTTAGGAAAAAGATTGGGATTTTAGTAATCGCTGTGCGGGGCCAGGGATAAGGGATAAGACACGTTTGGCCTTCGGCGAAAACTTTTCCGATTTCCGCTATCGAGTTTAGTAGTCGG
>CAVHZP010000040.1:0-11701 GCA_963640485.1 bacterium
ATAGCGGTACTATCTCTAATCCCTTACGATTCCCGCCATATACTTCACCGCTTCCGGGTAGTCCATGCCGGGGCTGGTGAGGAAGAGGCGTTGGGGGAGGAGGTACACGTGACCTTCGCGGACGGCGCGGAGGCTGGTCCAGGCGGGCTGGGAGAGGAGGGCGCTTTGGAAGACGGCCTCCTCTTTGCCTGGCATGACCATGGTGGTGAGGAAAATGATATCCGGGTCCCGATCCGTCAGAGATTCCAGGCTGAAGGGCGGGAGTTTCATGTGGTCCGACAGGAGAAATACATTTCGTATATGCAGGAGCGACGCCACTTCGGTGGCAATGGTGCCTTTACCTTCAAGCGTAATGCCGTGGGGCGTGCCGTGGATGATGGCGCAGGTCTTTTCCTCTTTCGGCATGGCGGAGGCCGCTTTTTCTACGTCTTCCTGTAAAGCGGCAGCGGCGCGGCGGCCTTCTTCATCGTGGCCGGTCACGTTTCCCATGAGGGTCACTGCGTCCTGGATTTCCTGAGCGGAGGAAACGGAGAGCAAGAGGAGCGGGATGCCGTTTTGCGCGAGTACGTCGGCCAGCCGGTCATGGAGCCCCGGCAGGCCGATGACCAGGTCCGGTTTCTTGGAAATCAGCGCTTCCACATTGACCTGGAAGCTGTAGCCCACGGTGTCCTTTTCCTGGGCGTAGGCGGGCACGTCGCCCTGGGGGCTGTCTGCCCAGGCGATGAAGTCACCGCCGGCGGCATGCATGAGGCTCAGGAAGGAAGGCGCCAGGAGAATTACCCGCGTGGCCTTCCCCGGGAGCGTCACGATGCGGCCGCGGCTGTCAGTGACGGTGTAGGCAGCCTGGGAAGAGGCCGGTTTCTCTGCCGGGCTGCATCCGGCGGAGAAGAGGAGGCACAGTGGCAAGAGGAGGGCGAGGAGGCGGCGCATCAGAATCTATGCTCCCAGCCAATGGACCACCAGCGGCCGTCCAGGTCGCAAGCGCTGTCCTCCTTGTCGAAGATATTCATCACGCTGCCGTAGACGCGAGTGTCTTTATTGATCTTGCGGGTGAGCGTGAAGTTCAGCAGGTGATAGGATTTCTTCTCATTGGTCACGGCGGAGAGATACTTGTAGTCCAGCTGATCCCACAGGCGGGCGGTCCAGCCCTTGTCTTTGTGGTCGTCGTAGGTGAGGGCGTAAATCTGCGTCAGCTTGGCCCGCTGGGTCAGGTCGGTGTGATTGGTGGTGTCCTTGGCGCTGAGCCAGGTGGAATTCACTTTGAAATCCAGCACATCGTTGAAGCGGTAGCCCAATGTATTTTCCACGCCTTTGATGCGGGCCGTATTGGCATTGGTGTACTGGTAGAGATTGTGGCCATTGCCTTCGATGTACAGGAATTTGGAGGTGATGAGGTTATCCACGTCGTTATCGAAATAGGTGAGAGAGCCGTAGCCTTTCCCGAATTCTGCTTCCACCCCCAGGTCCCAGCTGGTGGACTGCTCCGGTTTCAGATTCGGATTTCCTGTGAGGTGGACATTGCTCGAGCCCATACGGCGATCCAGATCATAGAAAAGCTGCATCACCGAAGGCGCTTTGAAGCCTTTGCCGTAATTGGCTTTCACGCGGAAGTGGTCGGTGGCATTGTAGGTGATGCCCAGTTTCGGTGACGTGTGACTTCCGTAGAAACTGTTGTGGTCATAGCGCACCGCCGGCACGATGAACCATTTCCCGTAGGTCATCTCGTCCTGCACATAGAAAGAGTAGGTGGTGAGCTCCTTCTCCGTGCCGGTCTTTGTGACGCCATTTTCGGTGATGGAGTAAGGGCTGTCGCCATTCTCGCCGAGACCGGTGCCGCGGATCGTATTTCTCACATACTCGCCGCCGAAGGTGAGACGGTGGTGGTCATTGAGGGTCATGGTGTCGCGGCCTTCGATGGCCCACATTTTATTGCTGTCGATATTGAAATCCGACGTATTTAATTGGCTGTTTACATAGCTCACGTAGGCTCTTTGTGACATGGGGTCAGACCCCGGGATAGCCTGGAGCACTTTGGTGTTGCTTCTGTCCGACCAGTCAAAGCGGCTGGCGTAAGCCTGCAACTGCCACTGATTTCTCTCGGTCTTTGCATTCCAGGAAATACCGTAATTCTTTTGTTTATAATCCCGGGAGCCACTGCCATCGAGCATGACCTGACCATTCAGTACCATGGTGCCCATGGTCACCGGATAGGACTTCAAAGCCGGCGTGCCGGTGTCATTTTTCAAATGCTGGCTGTAATAGTCCATGTACACATTCAAATAGTTGTTGTCATTGAAATAATAATTCAATGACCCGTTATAAGTCTGCGCCGTGCCGTAATTGTTGGAGCTGGTATCGGTCTCCTCCATGGAGCGGTTGATTTTATTGAAACGGGCATCGAAAGTGGCGGAGAACTTGCCGATACGGCCGGAGTCCACATGCCACCAGTGGCTCGTGTCGTCACTGGTGTGCTCGAGGCCCGTGGAAAGGGACAGCTCGCTGCTGGGCTTCGTGATGATATTGATGACGCCGCCCATGGCCTCGGAACCATAGAGCGCACTGGATGGCCCTTTGACCACTTCGATCTTTTCCACATTGCTCAAGTTGATGCGGTCAAGCGCCATGGCGTTCCCCAGGCCCGAAGAATCCGCCTCATTGGAAACACGGCGTCCATTGATCATAATCAAAGACTTATCCGTATCCATACCGCGGATGATCACATCGTGGCCACCGCCGCGGGTGCGGCTCTTCTGGAAAATATTGGCATAGTCCTGCAACACCATCCGCAAATCGTGAGCACCGCTCTTCTTGATGTCCTCGGCAGTGATGACCTGCGTAGATGCCGGCACATTCTTCACTTCATTCTCCGTTCTCGTGGCCGTGACCACCACTGCGTCCAAGCTGTACACCGGCGTTTCCTCTGTAGCCGATGCGCTGCCGCTTGCCAACGCTGCCAGTACGGAGGCAGCCAAAAGGATTCGATGCGTTCTTTGTTTCCCCTGTTTCATATTTTTTTCTCCTCAGAATAAAAAAATACGGCATATGGCGAGATCTATTTCCCTTACTCTTTGCCATATACCGCTGCAATTATTTTAGAGCCTTATTATTTTCTAATCAAATATCAAAAAAGAATAGTAAAATTAAATATGCATGAGGAAATGAGATGGAACGCGTTAGTATACATGGGGGTGATAACGGTATCGGGTTAGTAATCAGTAGTCAGTAATCAGTGGTTGGAGACCGTTGGATACAATAACGGATGCGGGAGTTGGGGAGGAAGCGGACAAACGCGCCCTGACTACTGATCACTGATTACTAAAACATCCAGCGCAAGGCATCGGGATTTCACACCAGCTTTACTACATCCACCACCGGTTCCTCATAGGGGTGGGCTTTTTTGATGGCGGAAACCACGGCGGAGAGGTGGGCGTCGTCCACCCGGCACTGGAGGATGTACTCCTCCGCTTCCGTCCGCTCGCCGACGATGCCGTTGTAGGGATTCGCACCGGGGAGGGTGATCCAGGAGGAACGCACCGCCCACCAGGACATGCAGCCGCCATAATTTCCGATCCGCCCGCCGCCGGCCTTCTCGATGGCCTCGCGGATGGGATAGAGAGATTCAAAGGGGAGATAGACTTGGATTTTATACATTTGGGTTGCTCCTTTCGTTATTGGTTTGGGGATAGGGGATAGGGCGGGCTAGCGGTGATACCGTCAGTCTCACATAGAGCTGCGGCTCCTGGCTGCTGGCTCCCTAGAGGCACATCTCACCGATAGGCATTGAGCGTACATACCGCGGGCCAACCTCCACCGCCATGCGGCGGTTCCCCTCCTTCCGGAGGAAGGAGGTTTAAAAGGAAAGGATTTCCGCTGAAAGGGCGGGGGCTAAGAAGGCGAAGCCTTTCCTTTCAAGCCCTCTTCTCTGAAGAGGGTGCCCGAAGGGCGGGTGATGCCGGAGGGAGTTAGGCGTGAGGCGTGGAGGTACGCCACTCTGGGCAGGCGCCTTAGCCTCTATTTCTTACTCATATTCTACCTCTTCAGTTTTTCGCTGCAACTTATTTTCATTTATGAGATAATAGGGGAAATAGAAACTATTTTCCAAGGTGCTGGTGTCGCGTTCCCTGATGCGGGACGCACTTGGCGCTGGGCGATATGTGCCACTGGCCGGCTAGTCGCCAGGAGCTGCAGCGATATGTTTGCGCTGGCGGTATTTGCACTGGTCCGCCCTATCCCCTATCCCCTATCCCTTATCCCTTTCTCACGAAGGAGGCCCCCATGGACGCTACATTAGACAATGAATCCATCGCGCTTTTGAATTTATTGACCGCGAAACAGAAAGACTATGCCCTGACCCTTTACGCCAGCCGGGAGAAGAAGAAGTCCATCGCTTATATTCTCTGGTTTGTCATCGGGCTCTACTATTTCTACCTGGGCAAGCCCTTCCGGAACTTGATCCTCTGGGCGCTGTCCTTCTGCTTCATCGGCATCATCTGGTGGTTCATCGACCTCTTCCGCATCTCCGGCATGGTGGAGAAGAGAAATAAGGAAATCCTGCAGGCTTGCATCGTGGAGGCCCAGAAGCTCTATCCCGAGGCCGTGCCGCCGGTGAAGTTTTAGTGTTTTTGCGCCGGAGGTTTAGTAATCAGTAATTAGTGTTCAGTGGTCAGGACGCATTTGCGGCTAACGAGAATTTGGAGCCTTTGCCTTTTGGCTAAAAAGGTAACTTGCCAGTTCCCGCTAAAAGTAACCGCGTCCTGATTACTGACTACTAATTACTGATTACTAACCCCCTAGCCTTTATCATCGTGTAGTGCTATACTTCTATCAGACATCGTGATTGACCGAGAAAGACCGCGCTCTTCGGAGTGCGGTCTTTTTCGTGCATACAAAAACGCCATCTCTTCACGAGATGGCGTTTTTAATTTTTGAGATCAAGTAGGCCAATGGCTACATGGTAGACGGTTCAAGGCTACCATGAGGAGATAGGTACGCGGTGTCTGACGTCTGGTGTCTGACCGTCTAATCGTCTGTGAAGCCAAACGCGCCCTGACTACTGATCACTGACTACTGATTACTAAACCACTAGCGCTAATCTCACATTTCCTCTTCGTCGTTTGCCATGTGGGTCTTATCGAAGACGAGGAAAGCGAGGGAGGTGAGGATGGCTACCACAGTAGCCAGGCCCATGCCTTTGAGCTGTACCGGGCCGAGGACGATGGTGGCGCCGGAGAGGCCGGAGATCATGGTGACAGCGGTGAGGATCAGATTTCTGGATTTCGTGTAGTCCACTCTCTTTTCGATGAGCATGCGGATACCGGATGCGGCGATGAAGCCGAAGAGGAGGATGCACACGCCGCCCATGACGGGGGTCGGGATGCCATGGATGAGCGCGGCGATTTTCCCGATGAAGGAGAAGAGGATGGCAAAGACTGCTGCGCCGCCGATGACCCAGGTGCTGTAGACGCCGGTCATAGCCATGACGCCCATGTTTTCGCCGTAGGTGGTGTTCGGTGTGGAGCCGACGCAGCCGGAAATCATATTGGAGAGGCCGTCAGCGAAGAGGGAGCGGTGGAGGCCCGGCTCTTTGATGAGATCGCGGCCGACAATGTCACTGGTGACGAAGAGGTGGCCGATGTGTTCCGCCAGCACCACGAAGAGCGCCGGGAGGATCATCATGATGGCGGAAATATTAAAGTGTGGTGCGTAGAATGTGGGGAACGCGAACCATGGCATTTCCTCTACGTGGGTGAAGTCCACGACGCCCATGAAGACGGAAAGGATGTAGCCGGAAATAACGCCGATGAGGATCGGGATGATGGAAATAAATCCGCGGCCCAGGACGGTGGCGAGGATGGTGACGATGAGGGTGAACATGGAAATGGTGATGGATGTAGCTGCCGACATGCCCTGTGGTTCACCAATGAAGCCGGACATGGACATGGCCAGAGGTGCCAGTTCCAGACCGATGATGGCCACGATGGCGCCCATGGCAGCCGGCGGGAAGAGCACGTCAATCCAGCGGACGCCGATTTTCTTCACCAGCAAGGCGATGATCATGAAGCAAAGGCCGAAGGCGATGAAGCCGCCCTGTGCGTCAGCGTAGCTCATGCCCGCGGTGGCAGTGACGGCCAGGACCGGCGAGATGAAGGCAAAGGAAGAGCCCAGGTAAGCCGGCAATTTCCATTTGCAGATGGTGAGGTAAATCAATGTGCCGATGCCGTTCATGAAAAGGCAGGTGGCCGGGTCCACATTGAGGAGGAAAGGCACCAGCACCGTAGAGCCAAACATGGCAAAGAGATGCTGCAGCGCCAGCGGGATGGTGGGAAGAAGGGGAAGCCGCTCTTCCACTTCAATGATGCGTTTACTCATAACTCTCTCCTTTGACAAGAAACGCGTGACTCATCAAAAAGGAGGACTCTATGGAAATAGAAGTTCCTCCTTTCTTTGAGCTGTAAAATTTTTATCTCCACTATTTTATGCTTTTTGCTAGCGAAAAGCAAGATGGTGGCTGGAGGCAACTGGAGACACTGGCGAACGCGGGAATGGGAAGTTTAGTAGTCGGTGGTCGGTAGTCGGTGGTCGGTTCGCGGTTCGCGGTTCCCTAGTGCGAAGCATCATCCGGCCTAGCGGCCACCTTCTTCAGAGAAGAAGGCAAAACGCGCATCTCCCACTGCAATCAAATGCGCCCTTATCCCTTATCCCCTATCCCTTATCCCTTTTTGGGCGAAGGGCAAAATTTTCTCCCCCTCCCGGCACTATATAAGTAGAAGGAGGTGAAAATATGAATCTGAACGAACCTTGTGAGCGGCTCGCTGAGGGATTTCCCTGGAAAGTGCTTGGCGGCATGATGCTGATGCACATCGACCGGCACATATCTTTATTTCTGCTCTTTGCCGTGCTGGTCTTTCTCGACTGTCTCACCCGGTGGATGGCCATCAGTCACGGAAGGCTGCTGTCTTTCGGCGTTTCCGGCGGGCTTTGGGAAGCGTTGCGAGGCATTCCGGCGGCGCGGGAGGCGCATCTGATTTCCAGTGACGTCATGAAAAAGCGGGGCGTGGAGAAACTCATTCTCTACGACATCACCCTCATGACCGCCCTCCTGGTGGACGCCCTTCTGGAAGAAGCGGGCGCTATGGATACCGCCCTGCTCCCTCTGGCCGTGAGTTACCTCGCCATGACCGAAGCGCTGTCTATCC
The DNA here is from genome assembly GCA_963640485.1 of bacterium. Lineage (GTDB taxonomy): Bacteria > Bacillota > Negativicutes > Veillonellales > Dialisteraceae > Dialister. The sequence continues at coordinate 7,197 of CAVHZP010000040.1, forward strand.
TGGAGAATCTCTCCGACGCCGGAGCGAAGGCGGCGGGGGAATTGTTGCAGAAGTTGAAGGGAAGACGGTAGGGGGTTAGTAATCAGTAATTAGTGGTCAGTAATCAGTAGCTGGAGACAGTTGGAGACACCAACGAACGCGAGAGTTGGTGGTTTAGTAATCAGTAATCAGTGGCCAGTAGTCGGTTCGCACTTGGCGTTACAGACAATTAGATCGTTAGACACCGGATGTCAGACTTTGCGTATCTGCTTTCTCATCGTAGCGGTGAACCGTTTGTCGTATAACCGTGGTCGAGGTGCGTATGATAGCGGGAAATGGATTAGCATAGTGCGTTACACATGGCATTTTACTTTCCCCAGCGTAAGCATAATCGGATTACGGTAATACGGTAAACGGTTCGCGGTGGTGATGGGGAAGCAATCAAACGCATCCTGATCACTGACTACTGATTACTGACCACTACTATCCTGGCGGGATTTTCCTTATTAACACGAAAGGAGAAAACATAAATATGCAAATCGGAATCGACATTTCGGAGCACAATGGCTCCCTGGATTTTCCGGCCATCAAAGCGGCGGGCGTTGCGTTTGTGATCGTCCGCCTCGGCTGGGGGCGGGGGCACTTGGACACGCTTTTTTATGAGCACATCAATGGCGCCATAGCCGCGGGACTGCCCGTGGGGGTCTACTACTACAGCTACGCCCGCACGGAAGCGGAGGCGGAGGAAGAGGCGCTCTTTACCGGCAATGTGCTGGTAGACTGCGGCTTTTTCCCCGACCGCCTGCCCATGGGCATCTGGTACGACATGGAAGACGCCGACGGCTGGAAAGCGGCGCGGGGCCTCACAGGGAAAGAGGAAATCACCGCCCTCTGCGAAGCCTATGTGGGATTCATGAAATACCAGGGCTTCTCCGCCGGCATCTACGCCAGCTACCACTGGCTCACCGAAAAAATCGATCGGAGCCGCCTGCCCGAGGACACGCCCTACTGGTGCGCCCAGTGGGGAAATCACCTGGACTTCCCCGAGGCAACACTATGGCAGTACACCGACCGGCTGGTGGTGGCAGGGAAAAGGGTGGATGGGAATGTGAGGGTTTGACGCTAGCGGTTTAGTAATCAGTAATCAGTAATCAGTAGTCAGTGGCTGGAGGCAGCTAGAAACCCTAACGAATGCGGGAGTTGGAGGTTTAGTAATCAGTGGTCAGTGGTCAGTGATCAGGACGCACGTACCTGAAGTGAGGAGTTAGGAGGGAGGAGTGAGGAGTGGTGGTGCGCCGCATCAAATCAGAAAGCGGCGCGAATTTTAGAAATCAGGATTGGGCATGCTGACAGTTAAGACGCAATTTTTCGCACCCCCTACGGGAGTGTAACAATCTGTTTTGAGCTGCAGCATGAAAAATCCTTAACTTAATGGCATTGCTGAAAAAAAGGGGGCCGAAGGGCGGGGGGCGAGGCAACAGCCAAACGCGGATTGACTTTCTAAATTTGCGGCGCTTCTTAACTTGTGCGCCGCACCTCCACTCCTCACTCCTCCCTCCTAACTCCTAACTTCCGCCAAATGCGCCCTGATCACTGACTACTGATTACTGATTACTAAACCCATAGCGTCAATCACCCAAAAATTCCCATTCCACCCCTCCAACGTCCCTCCGGGCGCTGTTCCAAGTGCACGAAACATAAATTCGTAGACTTGGAGCCGCGCCCGCTTTTTTATTGGCTCTTATAGCCACCTAAGCCGGTTCGCCAGAAAATAAATGTTCTGCTATGCTGGATTCATCCGGAAATAAAACAAGAGCGCGCTCTGGAAAGAGCAATACTATGTTCGATGAAAAAAGAAATGCAGAAGATGTCCGACTGGCCCTGGCGTGGCAGAAGGGGGAGAAGGCGGCGGGGGAAATTTTGCTCTCCCGTTATGTGCCCCTGATTTCCCGGGAGTGCAAATGCTCCTTTGCGCGGGTGTCCCGGGAGGATTTGCGGCAGGATTTGATCCTCTGTTTCCTGGAAGCCCTCGCGCGGTACGACCCGGGGAAGAATCCCAGCTTCGCGGGCTACATGGTGCGGCTCCTCCGCTGGGGCAAGCTCCACCGCCTCCGGGATCTGGCGGACTATGAGACCAGGGAGGAATTGACCCTGGAGAACCAGGCAGAAGAATCTTTCGAGGAAAACTACGATAGCCCCGAGGATTTCCTGCAGGAAGCCGCCCGCGTGGCCGGCCTCAGCCCGCAGCAGTATCCGGTCTTCTACTGGTGGATGAAAGGCGAGACGCCAGGAGAAATCCGCGCCCGCACCGGCCAAGCGCTCTCGGTGATTTCCCGAAAGCAGAAGCGCATCCGCGAGCGGTGCCAAAGGCACGAAGGGGAACTCCGGCGGCTGGTGATGGGAGATCGGTGAGGCTGGCGCTGGGGGTTAGTGGTCAGTAATCAGTGATCAGTAGTCAGGACGCATTTGACGGTGCATACAATCAGACCGTCAGACATCAGACGACGCGTTTGCCTGCTTCCTCATCGTAGCCGGTTCACGGCTATGATGAGGAAGCAGGCAAACGCGTCCTGATTACTGCTCACTGACCACTGATCGCAAAATCGCCGGCGGTATTTCTGCCATGTTTGCCCTGGCGCCAAACGCGCCCTGATTACTGATCACTGACCACTGACTACAAAATCGTCGGCGGTATTTCTGCCATGTTTGCCCTGGCGCCAAACGCGTCCTGATTACTGATCACTGACCACTGATCACAAAATCGCCGGCGGTATTTCTGCCATGTTTGCCCTGGTGCCAAACGCGTCCTGATTACTGATCACTGACCACTGATTACTAAATCACCAGCGGTATCCCCGCCATGTTTGCTCCAATGAAAAAATTTTCTCCAAGAGAGGGCAAAAATTTCGAGCCTTTTTGGCACTATATAGATAGAAGGGCAAGTTGAGAGCCGGCCGGCGAGAGATGGACCTTCTCAAATTGGTATATTTCAGAAAGGATGAAATCACATGAAGAAACTGAATCTTGTTTTCGCAACCAATGGCACCAGCGACCTGACCGTGTCCCTGGCAGATCCCAAAGATGACCTCACTCTGGAGGAATGTAAAACCGCAGCGGCGAAGCTGAAGCTGGTGCTCGAACCCACCGGCGGCGCCGAAGTGACCGACTTCTCCAAGGCTGTGGTCGTCACCACCACCGAAGAAGAGCTGGAATAATTCCGTAGTCGGTATTTAGTAATCGGTAGTCGGTTCACGGCTACGATGAGGAAGCAGTCAAATGCAAACCGACTACCGACCACCGACTACTAATTACCCAGCTGTCTCATTCATTCAATCTCTCAAAATCCATTATGTAAGAAACGAAAGGAAATCATTATGACTGCAAAAGCAAAAACCACCAACCTGGTACTTCAGATCCGTGTAGAAAATGGCACCACCTCTGCGGGAGAAATCGCCGTGAAGAATATCAATCTCAGCAAGATCAAGCTCGACGCCGATGATCAGGCGCTCCTCGATGCGGGCAACGCCGCTGCGGGACTCCAGTCCCACGCGCTGCAGGGGCTGCGCCGTGTGACTACCGCTGATCTGGTAGAGGAATAAGGGTTAGATGAAGAGCCGCGGGAAACCGCGGCTTTTTATATTGAGGGAAAAGAACGTTTGTCGGTTTAGTGATCAGTAATTAGTGGTCAGTGATCAGGGCGCCTTTAGCGCAATGCATAATATATCGATGTTACTGGTATGTGTGCACGATGTGCCCCGCCCCTGATTACTAAATCTATAGCGGTAGCGTCTCTGTGTATGCCCTAAAGCCAAATGCATCCTGACTACTGACCACTAATTACTGATCACTAAACCGCTATTGACTCCAGCCCGAACATCCGTTATACTCATGCTAGAGTTGAGAACAAAGGTTCATAGAACAAATAGAAAGGGCATTTCACGAACGGAGGAAACGCGATGTGTGATATTGGAATGAGAGCGCTTTTGCCCTGGAAGGTGGGTGGCGTGGATGATACGCTTTCTATTTTGTCGGACTGGCGGGTGGTGCGGCAGCCGGCAGGGGTGGAGACGGTGATGGGGCGGCTGTCCCGGGCCTACGGGCAGTCGCTGCAGAGTCAAAGGAGGCTCTTCGAAGGCCGCCGGGGCACGGCGGTGCGTTTTGGTGATGGCCTTTCGGGGTTGTTCCTGCAGGTGCGCCTGGCAGACGCGGCGCCGGCTTTGGGCTATGTGCACATGGGCTCTCTCAGAGACGTATTCGTGGACACCGACGGCAAGTGCACGCTCCGCTTCGATGGAGATTACACGATCCACAGTTTCTGGAATCTGGCGACGCTGGAGAAACATATTTCCTCCCTCTCGCCCCTGGTGACGGACCCGATTTCCCTCCTGGTCACCCATCCGGGGAGAGAGGAAATGGAGCGGCTCACTAGGAAACGGGAGGCGTGGCTGAATGTTTGGGGGATAAGGGATAGGGGATAAGGAATAAGGGATAAGGAATAGGGGATAAGGGATAGGGGATAAGGGATA
>CAVHZP010000041.1:0-11053 GCA_963640485.1 bacterium
ATCAGTGTTTCCCTAGTGCAGCTTCCTCTGGTGCGAACATGTCGATGCCGCTCCTAGCTCCTAGCTGCTGGCTGCTAGTCGGCCAATGCAACAGGCTCGTCGCTAACGCTATATGAACACAGTCCATGCAGTTAGCGAATGACGAGACATTTCTCATTTTCTTAAAAAGCGGGATGCACTTTGCTTCTCGATGAGATGTTCTGCTAGCCGGCTAGCAGCTAGGAGCTAGTAGCCAGGAGCTTCATCGATATGTTTGCGCTGGCGGCAGAAGCACCAACGTTTCTCGCGTTCGAGGTATTTTATGGATCATTGGAAACGAATTGTATATATCGTGTCAGCGGTGGTGATAGGGACCGGGATTTCTATCATCGGCGTGATTTCCTTTATCCCTCTCTTCCTGACATCGGAGCTGGGGGTGGAGGACCCGGGGGAGGCGGCGTTCTGGGCCGGGCTCATTTCCGGGGTGACGCCTTTCTTTGTGTCCATGGCGGCGCCGTATTGGACTATGAAGGCTGACAGAAAAGGCGCGAAATTTTCTTTGATGGTCATCGTGTCTGTCTTGACCGCGGTGATCGCGGCCATGTATTTCACCAGTTCGCCATGGGAAATGCTCTTCCTGCGGATGATGCAGGGCATGTGTGGCGGCTTTATCCCTGTGGGGATGTCGCTGGTGATGCATGTGACGCCGAAGGAGAAAATGCCATGGGCCATGGGCGTGTTCCAGGCGGCCATGGTCACGGGCGTCATGTTCGGCCCATTGGCCGGCGGGCTGGTGGCGGACCTTTTCGGCTATCGCATGCCATTCATCGCTTTCGCTGTGCTCTCGCTCCTGTGCCTTGTGGCGATTATTGTGTATCTCCCGAAAGGGATTGGCAAGGGCGAGGGGACGCATCGTGAACCTTTCTGGAAGCAGCTCTCCTATTTCTTGAAAAATCCGGTGGTGCGGCTCATGGTGATGTTGCAATTTTTGTGTAACTGCGGCATGACCGGCATCGGGCCTATCCTTCCGTTGTACATTAAGGAAATGATGGGCGGCGATGCCATGGCGGTGGCCACCATCGTGGGCATCATGATTTTTGCCGCCGGCGGCACCAGCGTCATTTCTTCCTTAAATGTAGCGCGCCTGTCGGCGCGTCACTCCATCGCAGGGCTGCTCATTTGCGCGTCTTTGGTGACGGGTTTCAATTTCATCTTGCAATACATGATGCCCGAAGTGATTTCCCTTGGCGTCATGCGCGGCCTGGTGGGCTGCTCTCTGGGCATGATCATGCCCCTGGCGAATACGGTTCTCGCTTCCTCGGTGCCGGCAGAGAAACGCACCATGGTGGTGGGCTTCTCCGCCAGCTTTTCGCTGATGGGAAATGTGGCAGGCCCCATGGCCTCCGGCGCCCTGGCTATGCAATTCGGCTACGGCATGGTCTTCTGGTCCACCGCCGCCTTCTTCCTCCTGGCGGCGATGGTGATTTACAGGGATAGAGCGCTGATTAAGTAGTTTTTAGGGGTTAGGGATAAGGGATAGGGGATAAGGGATAAGGGATAAGGACGCGCTTACCGCAAGTTCGCCCTACGGGTACCCTCTTCAGCGAAGAGGGCTTATGTGAGAGAACGCTAAACGCGCCATATCCCTTATCCCCTATCCCTTATCCCTTTTTCTCCCCTCCAGCCCTTGCATTTCTCCCGAAATCCTGCTATCATACACATGTATGTGAAAAGCAGGGAAGGGAAGAAGTTGCGGAATTTCTCTTAGAGAGTCGCCGATGGTGGGATGGCGGCAGGAAGGAAACAATAGGTCACCCCGGAGCTGGCAGCGAGATCTGTCCGTGGCGCACGTTACACGCGAATGAGCGATCATAATGATTAGTTAGGTGGTACCGCGGAAGCACTCTTTCGTCCTATGGGGATGAAGGAGATTTTTTATTTTTTAGGAGTGAAACATATGGCAGATATGAAAGACCTTGGCAAATACGATCCCAGTGCGATCGAACAGAGATGGTACGATTTCTGGGAAGAACATGGTGCATTCCATGACGAACCGGATCCGGAGAAAGAACCCTACAGCATTGTGCTGCCGCCGCCGAATGTCACCGGCCAGCTGCACATGGGCCATGCATTGGACAACACCCTCCAGGACATCCTGATCCGTTACAAGAGAATGCAGGGCTTCAACGTGCTCTGGCTGCCGGGCAAAGACCATGCCGGCATCGCTACCCAGGTAAAGGTAGAAAAGCAGATCGCTGAAGAAGGCCTCAATAAATACGATCTGGGCCGCGAGAAATTCCTGGATCGCGTGTGGCAGTGGAAAGAGAAATACGGCAACCGCATCGGTCTCCAGATCCGCCGTCTGGGCTCCTCCTGCGACTGGCAGCGTGAACGTTTCACCATGGACGACATCTGCGCTCGCGCGGTTAGAGAAGTTTTCGTTTCCCTCTATGAAAAAGGCCTGATTTACCAGGGCTTCCGCATCACCAACTGGTGCCCCCGCTGCCAGACCGCTCTCTCGGATATCGAAGTAGAGCATGAGGACGAAGTGGGCCATCTTTGGTATTTCAACTACCCCATCGTAGGCGAAGAGGGCAGATACATCCAGATCGCTACCACCCGTCCGGAAACCATCCCCGGCGATACGGCGGTAGCAGTGAATCCGGAAGATGAAAGATACAAAGATCTGGTAGGCAAGATGGTAGCCCTCCCGGGCACCGGCCGAGAAATCCCGATCATCACCGATGAATACGTAGATATGGCATACGGCACCGGCTGCGTGAAGATCACCCCGGCTCACGACCCGAACGACTTCGAAGTGGGCCAGAGACATGAGCTTCCCACCATCGTCATCATGAACAAAGACGGCACGATGAATGAAAAAGCCGGCAAATACTGCGGCATGGATCGTTACGAAGCCCGCAAAGCCATCATCGCTGATTTCGAAGCAGCCGGCCTGCTGGTGAAGATCGAAGAAACCAAGCACGCCGTAGGCCATTGCTCCCGCTGCAAGACCATCGTAGAACCGATGACCACCCAGCAGTGGTTCGTAAAGATGAAACCGCTGGCAGGCCCAGCTATGGACGCTGTCACCTCCGGAAAGACCAAGTTCGTACCGGAACGTTTCTCCAAGACCTACGTTCAGTGGCTGTCCAACATCCATGACTGGTGCATTTCCCGTCAGCTCTGGTGGGGCCACCGCATCCCGGTATGGTACTGCGACGACTGCGGCAAAGCCAGCGCCTCCCGCACAGACCTCACCGAGTGCCCGCACTGCCATAGCCAGCACATCCACCAGGATCCGGACGTTCTTGACACCTGGTTCTCCTCGGCACTGTGGCCATTCTCCACCATGGGCTGGCCGGAAGAAACCAAGACCCTGCAGCAGTGGTACCCGACCTCCACGCTGGTCACCGGCTACGACATCATTTTCTTCTGGGTAGCCCGCATGATGTTCATGTCCATGGAATTCATGAAGGAAATCCCATTCAAATACGTATTCATCCACGGTCTCGTCAGAGACTCCCAGGGCCGCAAGATGTCCAAATCCCTGGGCAACGGCATCGATCCATTGGAAGTCATCGAGAAATACGGCGCCGATGCACTGCGCTTCACCCTCGTCACCGGCAACACCCCGGGCAACGACATGCGTTTCTACTATGAAAGAGTAGAAGGAAATAGAAACTTCGCCAACAAACTGTGGAATGCTACCAAGTTCACCCTCATGAACCTGGACGACTATGACAAAGACTTCGTACCCACCAAAGACCAGCTCACCCTGGCTGACAAGTGGATTCTCGACCGCCTGGCTTATACCGAAGACTACGTGAGCGCGAACCTGGACAAATACGAACTCGGCGAAGCCGCTGACAGCATCTACAACTTCGCATGGAACTATTTCTGCGACTGGTACATCGAAACCGCCAAGACCCGTCTCTATGGCGAACACAACACCGACCGCCAGGTGACCCAGTACGTCCTGGTCTACACCCTGACCCGCATGCTGGCGCTGCTTCACCCGTTCATGCCATTCATCACCGAACACCTGTGGCAGCACCTGCCCCACGAAGGCGAAATCCTGGCAAGAGCTGCCTGGCCGAAGGCTGACGAAGCCCTCCGCTTCCCGGTAGAAGCTGAACAGTTCGAACGCATCATGGACTCCATCAAAGCCATCAGAAATATGCGTGCCGAAGCCGGCGTCACCCCGAACAAAGCCTGCCACATCCAGATCGCCGTTCTCCGTGAAGACCTGAAAGCCTGCATCGAAAATAACAAAGAATATTTCGAAAAACTGGGCCACGTAGAAGGCATGAAACTTCTCGCTGCTGATGCGCAGAAACCGGAAAACGCCAACGCCGCCGTAGTCACCGGCCTCGAAGTTTACCTGGAACTCAAAGGCCTCATCGATACCACCAAGGAAAAGGAAAAGATCCTGAAGGCAAAAGCCGCTCTGGAAAAAGACATCGCCCGCACCTCCGGCAAACTTTCGAACCAGGGCTTCCTCGCCAAAGCTCCGGAAGCCGTCGTAGCGAAGGAAAAAGAAAAACTGGCTGAATTCGAAGAGAAACTGAAATCCATGGAAGAACGCCTGGCCTTCCTGGCACAGCTCTGAGATAAGTGAGAAGTGAGGAGTGGCGGTGCGCCGCGCCAATTCATATAGCGGCGCGAGTTTGGAATAAGACAATGAGAACGCGATTGGCGCAAGCGTCATCAAGCATAAGCCCTCTTCTCTGAAGAGGGTGCCCGTAGGGCGGGTGATGCCTGCAATGTTTCTCTAGTCTCGACCGTTATCTTGCTATGTTTTATTAGCCACAAAAGCGTCGCCCCTTGGAGAAGGGGCCGCCCAATAGGGCGGGATGGAATGCGCCGAAGGCGCATAATGTGCAATAGCGGAAAATATGACGATGCGGCGAAGCAGGTCCGCGCGTCCTTATCCCTTATCCCCTATCCCTTATCCCTGACGCCCCTGACTACCGACCACCGACTACCGACTACAAAACCTCTATAGTTATTGATATACAAATTGGAGACATTATGAATTACGAAGAATCCATTGCATACCTGGAAAGCGCTGCTTCCTTTGGTATCAAACCGGGGCTGGAACGGATCGAAGCCATCCTGGAAAAATTGGATCATCCGGAAAACGCATACAAGGTGATTCACGTCACCGGCACCAATGGTAAAGGCAGCGTATGCGCCATGATTACCAGTGTCCTGGAAAATGCAACCCTCCGCGTGGGACGCTACAGCTCCCCGCACCTTATCGAATACACCGAACGCATCTACTTTGGCGGCCGCGATATTTCCCAAGAAGATTTCGCTAAAGCAGCCACCATCGTCCGCGAAGCCGCAGACAAAGCCATCGCTGACGGCGTAGAAGCGCCCACGGAATTCGAACTCCTGACAGCCATGGCTTTCTGGTATTTCAAAGAACAGAAAGTAGACTACGCCGTCATGGAAGTGGGCATGGGCGGTCTCTATGACTCCACCAATGTGATCACTCCCGTCGTTTCCGTCATCACCAACGTGGCCATGGACCACGAGAAATACCTGGGCGGCAGCCTGCAGGAAATCGCGCATCAGAAAGCGGGCATCATGAAAGACGGCGTGCCCACCGTCACCGCTGCCCAGCACGTGCCGCTGAAAGAACTGAAAAAAGAAGCCCACGAAAAGAACAGCCGCCTCTATTTCTACGGCAGAGATTTTGAAATCGACAGCCGCAGCAAATACGGCACCGGCCAGGTTGTCGTTGTAAAGCGCAAGGACATGCCGAAGGCTCTGGAAAACTGCCTTCTCTTCGTGCCCTTCGTCGGCGCTCACCAGGCAGTCAATGCAGCCGTAGCCACCATGGCACTCACCCTCGTGATGAAGCAGGACGACAGAATCAATGAAAACGACCTCCGCGAAGGCCTCGCAAGAGCCACCTGGAAAGGCCGCTTCGAAGTCCACAACATCGATGGCAAGACCTTCGTCATGGACGGCGCTCACAACCCCGCCGGTGCAGAAGCTTTGAAAGAAGCTCTCGAAGAAATGTATCCGGAAAAACGCCGCCTCCTTGTCTTCACCTCCCTCACGGACAAAGACACCGAGACAGTCATCCAGCTCCTGATCCGCAAGGACGACAAGGTATACCTCTGCGAAGCCCCGACCCCGCGCACCAGAAAGCCGGAAGAAATTGCTTCCCTCATCGAAGCCCAGAAAATCGCTGCCACCCTCCGCATCGAAGGTAGCGTAGCCGACGCCCTCACCGACGCCGCCGCTGACGCCACCGACAACGACGTCATCATCGTCTGCGGCTCCCTCTATATCCTGGGAGACGCCATGGCGTGGATGAACGCAAAAGAAGGACAGTAAGGAAATACGAAGCCGCGAAAAGTGCTCACCACTTTTCGCGGCTTTTCTGGTGCACCGATTTCCGTGAACCGTATGACCGTGTGCTGACTACAATGCTGTTTAAATTGAGGCTTTTAAATACCAGCAGTTAGAATCCTTATGTTATGCTAGCGTAAGGGAGTAGACCCTTGGAGAAGGGCCCTCCGATAGCGCCGGATAGAAGTGCCTCGTAAGAGGCACAATCAGCACAAGCGGAAAGCATGCTTATGGCTACTACCGTTCTTCTTGCCAGTCATCCTGAGCGAAGTCGAAGGATCTATAACCGATAGCGATAGGCATGCTAACTGATTCAAACGCATCACCCGCCCTACGGGCACCCTCTTCAAAGAAGAGGGCTTGGCACGTTTGGCTGTAGCGCGAAATGCGTACAAGCCTTCTTCTAAGAAGAAGGTGGCCGGCAGGCCGGATGATGGGTCATTGCGCTAAGGCATCACCCGCCCTACGGGCACCCTCTTCAAAGAAGAGGGTTTAGTGCATTTGACTAAGCCGCCAAGTGCGCCTTATCCCTTATCCCCTATCCCTTATCCCTGACCACCCATCATCTTACAAACGAATAATTCAATCCATTTTACTCATCCAAACCTCTAGCTATTTAAAAGAAATATGGTATAATAAAGCAAGCAATAAGTTTATATTATTTCTGATACAACCAAGAAATATCGTATATTTATAGGAGGACCTGGACATGATTACAGAGCGCGAAATCTTTTTGACCGATCCGGAAGAGAAGGCGAAAGTCGTAGAATTTTTGAAAGGCTTTGATCTGACTTTCACCGGCATCATCGACTACACCATGGGGCTTTTCGATGACGGCAAACTCATCGGCACCGGCTCTCTGGGCGGCCGCGTGATGAGAGACATTGCGATTTCCTCTGACTACCAGAGAAAAGGGCTGACCCACCGCATCATCCGCAACTTGCAGGGCGAGTCGAATCGCCGGGGCATCACAGGAAATCAGATTTTCACCAAGCCGAAGAACGTGCCGGTTTTCGAACACATGGGCTTCAAATGCGTAGCCGTGGCAGAGCCTTACGCAGCGCTTCTGGAATCGGGCATCGATACACTGGACGATTACTTGAATCGCGTGCGCACTTTCCTGGGCTCCGGCGAAGGGAAGAACCGCGGCGCCATCGTCATGAACTGCAATCCCTTCACCCTGGGCCACAGAAGCCTCGTAGAGTACGCCCACAACAACTGCGATGAAGTCATCATCTTCGCCGTACAGGAAGACCGCAGCGTATTCCCCTTCTCCGACCGCTTCACTTTGATCAAGCAGGGCGTGAAAGACATGAAAGGCGTAGAAGTCATCAGTGGCGGCGATTTCATTATTTCCAATGCCACCTTCCCCACCTACTTCATCAAAGGCACCGATGAACTGGCCGCGCAGACCAAGCTCGACGCCACCATCTTCGCCACCCGCATCGCGCCGGCCCTCAATATCACCGTCCGCTTCGTTGGCGAAGAACCGACCGACAAGACCACTTTGGCCTACAACAATGCCATGAGAGAAGTCTTCGGACAGAATGGCCTCGAACTGAAAGTGATCCCCAGAGAGCAAAAAGGCGAGCAGATCGTCTCCGCCTCCTCCGTCCGAAAAGCCCTGGCAGAAGACGACTGGGAAACCGTATACCGCATGGTACCGAAGACCACACTGACCTACCTCAAGAGCGAAGCCGGCCAGAAAGTCATTCGAAATATTAAAATGCAGGAAGCTTTCAAAAAGATGGAAGCGGAAGGAGCGGGGAAATAACGCTGGCGGTTTTTAGGGATAAGGGATAGGGGATAAGGGATAAGGCGCGCTTAGGGAAACACTGATTAAATCACTTTTCATCTGACTTTCTGGCCCAATGGCGCAATACTTCGTCGGGATTTCCCTTTCATACTTCGGTATGCGCGGGAAATTCCTCCTCGTCTTGCACCATTGGGCTAGTCAGAAATTCAGATGGCGATTTAATCAGTGTTTCCCTTAGCGCTGGCGTCTCCTATTCCGTTTTCCGCTGACCGTGTAACCGTTTGCCGGGCGCGATTTCTGTGCAACACAAGAAGCCGGATATTCTCCGGCTTTTTTCGTGCGTGCATTCCTGATGTCCTTAGTGCTGATTGTGCCTCTGGCGGTAGCAGCAATAGCCCTCCTTATCCCTTATCCCTTATCCCCTATCCCTTATCCCTAAAAACCGAATGTTAATTCCCACCAATAATAAAGTTGACTAATGGTTTACAACTATCATATAATAGAACAAATCACAATATAGTATATGTCACACAGGGGGCAGCTATGAGAAGCGAAATTTTAGATTACTTCCGCAATTCCGATGGTGAATTCATTTCCGGGGAAGAGATTTCCAGAGATCTGAATGTATCTCGCACCGCCATTTGGAAGCATATCAATATTTTAAAAAGCCGGGGCTATATTTTTGAATCCAGCACCAGAAAGGGCTACCGGCTCATTTACGCGCCGAACCTTTTGACGCCTTTGGAAATCGCCAGCGTGCTCCATACGGAAACCTTAGGGCGCCGGGTGGTGTACCTTGAATGTACCGCTTCCACCAACGATGAAGCGAAGAAGATTGCCCGTGAAGGCGCCGAAGAAGGCACCATCGTGGTGGCAGAAGAGCAGACCGGCGGCCACGGTCGTCTGACCCGCAGCTTCGCCTGCCCCTTCGGCAAAGGTATTTGGTTCACCATCATTCTGCGGCCGAAATTCCTGCCCATGGAAGCCGCCAAGTGCACCCTCATGGCAGCAGTAGCTGTCTGCCGCGGCATTCGCCGCATGGGTCTCGCCGATGCGGGCATCAAGTGGCCGAATGATATTCTCTACCATGGCAAGAAAATGGTGGGCATTCTCACAGAAATGTCTGCGTCCATGGAGAAAATCGACTACATCACCATCGGCATCGGCATCAATACAGGCATGAAGAAAACCGATTTCCCTGAAGATTGCAGAAATACCGCCACCTCCTTCCTGGTAGAAGGCATCGACGTATCCAGAAAAGAACTCCTGGCTGCCATCCTGTCGGAACTGGAAACGGAATACGACATCGCCCAGAACGAAGGCTTCGACAAAGTCCTTGATGACTGGAAAGAACTCTCCGTCACCATCGGCCAGGAAGTGCGGGTCATCATGGGGAATGAAAACTACACCGGCAAAGCCGTAGACATCGACCGAGACGGCTGCCTCCTGGTAGATACAGGCGAAAAAATCGAGCGCGTCATCGCCGGCGACGTCTCCATCCGCCCGGTGGATGCGCCGATCCCGAAGAGATAAGAGGGGTGCTTAGGGCTGGTGCGTACATGGCGGCATAGCTCCTAGCTGCTAGCTGCTGGCTGCTGGTCGGCTAGAGGAACATCACATCGAGAAGCAGAGTGCGTCCCGTGTTTCAAGAAGTGCGGGAATATGGAGCGATATATGACTAGTGCAAAGCATCATCCGGCCTTACGGCCACCTTCTTCAAAGAAGAAGGCAAAACGCATAAAACTCTTTTCCATGAAGATGGTAAAATGCGTAAAGCCCTCTTCTCTGAAGAGGGTGCCCGGAGGGCGGGTGATGCTTCGTACTGGCGGTATACCATTCCATACCTCGTTTTCCGTGCAATGCGGGACGCACTTTGCTTTTCGGTGAGATGTATGCACCAGCCGGCTAGCAGCCAGTAGCCAGCAGCTAGGAGCTGCATCGATATGTTCGCACTGGCGGCTACACCACCAACAAAACACAAGAGAGAAGGTCCTTTCACATGGAAAAAACTCGCATGCACAACATGATCAGTGCTGCTTTATTCGCCGGTATTATGGCGATTCTTTCACAATTCATATTTCCCATCGGCGCGGTGCCCATCACGCTGCAGAGCTTCGTGTGCGCCCTGGCCGGCGGGGTACTGGGCCGGAAGTGGGGCGCTATCTCCATTGGCCTGTGGCTCCTTCTGGGCGTCCTGGGGATCCCGATTCTCACCATGGGCAAGGCCGGCGCTGGTATTTTCCTCTCGCCGGTAGGCGGCTACTACCTGGGCTTTGTGCTTATGGCGTGGATTAGCGGCTTCCGTTTGGCAGAGAGAGGCCACTTCCTCCGCCAGGTTTCCTCTGCCATCGTAGGCCTCGCCTCCTGCTACCTTCTGGGGACGCTGTGGTTCATGGCCTATTTCCAGTACGGTCTGGGCAAGGAAATGCCCCTGTGGACAGCCCTCACCATGACCGTATTTCCTTTCGTGGTCTTTGACCTCATCAAAGTGGTGCTGGGCGTAGTCTGCGGCACCCGCATCCGCCAGGCCCTGAACCAGGCGGGCTTCTATCCCACATTGCAGCACTGATAGGCAACCCTCTTCCGCTGGAAGGGCGGGGGCGATGAAGTCTATAAGAAATAATGCACCTCCGGCGGGATAGGAGAAATTACAGATCCCATCATTAGCGTCACCAAAAGAGGAAGGGACATCCAGGAATAGCAATCTATCCCAGGATGTCCCTTCCTCTTTTGGCGTACGTTTTAAGCGAAGCGAGGTGTCTTTTCCACGGCCGCTAGGCCGGTTTGCATGTTTTCCCCCGCCCGAAGGGCGGCTTTATGTTTACAGTCCCCCCTTTGGGGGGAAGGTGGGCCCCGAAGGGGACCAAAGGGGTGTGCAAGCGAACTGCCTCGCAAGGAGCGTAGCGACGCAGGGATGCAGTGAGACGCCATTCCGAGCGAAGCGAGGTG